>CALMHE010000506.1 GCA_937863865.1 uncultured Anaerolineaceae bacterium
TTGTGGATGGTGGCGGGTGCGAAACGACCGTTGTGCAACTCTTGCAAAACAAGAAAGTGCTAAAATCATTTCATCATGGATAAAGTATCGATGACCCGTATTGCTGTAATTGGAAACGCTGGTGGTGGCAAATCAACGATGTGCAGAAAATTAAGCACAGCCTTGAATATCCCATTGTTTCCGGTTGATAAAATCCAGTGGAAGCCTGGATGGAATCCTGCTCCGTATGACGAAATGAAAGCACAGCATGACCGCATCATCGCTCAAGAAAAATGGATTATTGATGGCTGGGGAACATTCGATTTAATTGAGACTCGTTTTGACGCAGCAGATACAATCATTCTTGTTGACCACTCATTATCCATTCATTACTGGTGGGCTGTAAAAAGACAGTTAGCAACCATATTTGCACCAAGATCAGATGGACCCGAAGGTTGTCCAATGTTGCCAATGACAATTCCATTGTTAAAGATGATCTGGAATATTCATTTCCATTTACGTCCGAAACTTCTAGAATTAGTCAATCGGTATCGTTCAAGTAAACAGGTGATTCATATAAAATCACCTAAAGAGTTGCAATCCTTTATTACAATGTTGCGTTGAAAAAACAGGTCTGTTACAAGCAAAAAGTGGCACAACAAAGCGTGCAGTGGACAGCAGAACGGTGGATGGTGTTTCAGTAGTTATATCCATTAATGAAACATGGTCATGGATACAATATCATTTTATGCACAACAAATTAAAAAGCACTATCCGGACCTGGAGATTGAAACAATTATCCTTAATCAACAGGGTCAATATAATGATGTTCTTGTCATCAATCATGCATGGGTTTTCCGATTTGCAAAGGTTCCAGTAGCGGCAAGGAGACTTCGACAAGAGGTTATCATCCTGCAAAACCTGCAAGATCGCATTTCGCTGACGATTCCAAACCCCATCTATTGCAATATTGAGAAAGTTGCCGTTGGCGAAGCATTTATGGGTTATAAGATGATCCTTGGCAAACCGCTTTGGACTGAATATTTTCAGAACATCTCTGATTTGGAGATACGCAAGGGAATAGCGGTTCAGTTATCCGGGTTTCTTAACGAATTGCATCACATTCCTGTACATGAGGTTATTCCAATTGAATTGCCATGGGCTGATACTCGAATGGAATGGGTCAGTATATATGAGCGCATTCAAGCAAAACTTTACGCTTACATGCGCCCGGATGCCCGCCAACAAGTATCCAAACACTTTGAGGATTTCCTGGATAACCCGGACCCATACAAGTTTGAGCCCGTGCTAAGGCATGGGGATTTCGGTGCAAGCAATATCCTCTACGATCCATGGAAATTATCGGTGGTTGGTATCATAGATTTCGGGGGTACGGCGCTGGGCGATCCGGCAATTGATTTTGCGGGGCTCCTGATTTCCTATGGGGAAAATCTTTACGAGCAATGCTATGCGGTGTATCCAGAGATGGAGCAAGCTTTAAAGAGAGCCCGTTTCTACTGTGATACATTTGCACTACAAGAAGCGCTGTTCGGGATTGAAAATGGCGACCAGACAGCCTTTCAAAATGGTATGATAAAGTATGTTTAGATGCAGTTTTCAGAATCTGACATCGAGTCATCTTAGCCGTCCAACATTCCATGAAGCAGCCCGCGCACTTAACGCGTGTCTGCTGGCAGAGAGGCTTTCCCCCAGTTGGCGCGGCGGCTTATGCTTATCGTCAGTCAGTAACCGAATCCATTCACACCCGTAAGGAGGTTTTCTGCTTTGGATATTCCACGGATCTTCAACATCACCGAAAGTGCTCACCGCATCCACAACCCGTTCACGCCTGAAAAGCTCGCCACGCTCGGGGCGGCGCTTCGCCTGGAACCGGGTGACCGGGTGCTTGACCTCGCCAGCGGTTCAGGCGAGATGCTGTGCACCTGGGCACGCGATTACGGCATCACCGGCACCGGCATTGATATGAGCCAGTTGTTCACCGGGCAGGCAAGACTCCGGGCTGAAGAACTCGGCGTTTCGGATCAAGTCACGTTCATCCATGGCGATGCAGCTGGTTATGTCTCTGAAGAGAAGGTCAGTGTGGCAGCCTGTGTCGGTGCCACCTGGATCGGCGGGGGGGTTGCCGGCACCATCCAGCTTTTGGCGCAGAGCCTCCGCCCCGGAGGGATGATCCTCATCGGCGAGCCCTACTGGCGGCAGTTACCGCCGACGGAAGAGGTTGCCAGGGCGTGTCATGCCAACTCAATCTCCGATTTTCTCCTGCTTCCAGAACTCCTTGCATCTTTCATCCACCTCGGCTACGACGTGGTGGAAATGGTTCTGGCAGACCAGGACAGCTGGGACAGATACGAGGCTGCCCAGTGGCTCACCATGCGCCGATGGCTTGAAGCCAATCCCGCCGACGAGCTCGCGCACGATGTTCGAGCCAAACTGACCTCGGAACCCGTGCGCTACGCCACATACCTGCGTGAATACCTGGGGTGGGGCGTGTTCGCGCTGATGAAGCGGTGATAAGGGGATTACCGGGCGGCTCGGAAAGTAGCGAAGCGTGATGATGAGGGAGAAGTCTGCAAGCGGCAGTACTGGTCTGTAGGTGGATCATGATACCGAGGGGTACTTCAAGGACTTGGAAATCGTTTTCAACAGGTCACTTGAAACGACATCCCCGTTCCACCGGGGCAGCAGAAAAGGATGAACGCCATGAATGACAGGATCAAGGAATTGACACCAAAACAACGTGAAGACCTGCTCAACGCGTTGAAAGCCCGGTTTGATGGAAACCTGGACCGCCATTCCGGTCTTGAATGGGCAGGAGTGCAGGCAAGGCTGGAAACGAATCCCGAAAAACTGTGGTCGCTAAATGAAATGGAAAGAACCGGCGGAGAACCGGATGTTGTGGGTCATGACCAGCAGACCGGTGAATACCTTTTTTTTGACTGTTCAGCGGAAAGTCCCCCGGGTCGCCGCAATGTTTGTTATGATCGTGAAGGGCTGGAATCAAGGAAGGAATTCAAACCGCAGAACAATGCCATTGATCTGGCGGCTGCCATGGGCATTGATTTATTAACAGAAGATCAATACCGGGAATTGCAGAGGCTTGGAAACTTCGATGCGAAAACATCAAGCTGGTTGAAAACCCCGCCTGACATTCGTAAACTTGGCGGTGCCATCTTTGGAGATTACCGCTATGGCAGGATCTTCGTGTATCACAACAGCGCATCTTCCTATTATGGTGTCAGGGGATTCCGCGGCTGTCTGAGGGTCTGAATTGATCATTTAATCCAAAAAGAACACCGGATGGAAGAAACGCCACCCGCTTCATCCGCCTTCCCCGCGGATTGCCCGCAGGCGCTGCGCCAGGGTGGGATGGTTGTAATGCAGCAGCACGAACAGCGGGTGCGGGTTGAGGTTGGACAGGTTCTCCTGCGCCAGGCAGACAAGCGCATTTCCCATGGCTTCCCGGCTGGTTTTTCCAGCGGCGAAGGCGTCAGCAGCATATTCCGCCTTGCGGCTGAAGTGGTTCATCGGGATATCCAGCAGAAAATCCAGCGGGCTGATCAGGATGCTGAACAGCAGCAGGCTGAAACCGAAATGGGCGCCCGAAAGACCGAATGCCTGCGCCAGGCTGTCACTCCCGGCAACCAGCCCGAACAATGCCAGGTAGGCTCCGAACAGGATCACCTGTTGAAGGAGCATACGGGGTATGTCCTTGTGGATGGCATGCCCCAGTTCGTGCGCCAGCACGGCAGTAATTTCATCTTCGCCCATCTTTTCAATCAGTGTGTCGTACAACACCACCTCGCGCGTCCTGCCCAACCCGCTGAAAAAGGCATTCAACCTGGTGGAACGGCGCGAGGCGTCCATCACCGAAATGGCGGACACCCGGAAGCCCACACTGGCAGCCAGGGCTTCAATTTGCTCACGGAGCGTTCCTTCCGGCAGGGGTGCCAGCTTGTTAAAGATCTTCACAAAGAATTTGTTCAGAGTGATCATCACTGCCATCACCAGCGAAGCGGATGCCCATGCCAGCAAAATAAACAGCCACAGGCGGTCTGCGAAAACCTGGAACAAAGCCTGCAGCCCCGCCGTCAACCCTCCGCCCAGCACGGCAATGAGCAGCAGGTTTTTTACCTGGTCCAGGAAAAAGGTCTTGCGGGTGGACTTGTTGAAGCCATATTTTTCCTCAATCACAAAAATCCCATAATATGCGAGCGGCAAATTGATGAGGAGATTGAAAAACAACACATACACGCCCAGGAAAGCCAGCGTGCGCAGGATTTCGTGATCAAACCAGGCGTTGGTGGTGCGCTCCAGCCAGCCAAAGGCGCCGGAAAGCAGCAGAATCAACATCAGGATCAAATCAATCCCCTTGGAAACCAGCTCCAGCCGCAGGTTTTCCATGGAGTAGCTCAGCCATTTGGTGTACTTCTCTTTGTCGTACACGCCCTCCACGATTTTGGGGATGGGCTGCCAGCGCTGACGGTAATTCAGCAGGGACACCCACAGGTTGAAGGTGAACATGATGAGGATGATGCCGATGACGAGCCATTTGATCATGGTTGCTGCTCCTGTTGCGTGGAATGGGAGAATCATACCTTAACCAGGCGGTTGTGGAAAGGAAATGAAGATAAAAAAACGATGGGAATCCAGAGCTGTTTTCCCGGGGCTGATTTCCCATAATTTCATCGTGAGTATTAAGTCTGAGAACGATTGTATCCTGGCTGACATTTGACTATAATCAAATCAATCGGGTTATCAATTCAGCATGCCTGCTTGATATGCATGCTAAATTGGATCCATTTCCCCAAAAAGCAGTACCCTGTTTGGTCTGGCAATCGCCCAACATATGCAGGTGTGATTGAGACATGGAACGCGTAAAGGAATTAAGCCGGCGTGAAGAGGAGGTAATATCCCTTTTATTACAAGGCAAAAGCAACAAGCAGATTGCCTATGCGCTTGGCATATCAGAGCGCACCGTTGAATTTCACCTGAAAAACATATATGATAAATTTCAGGTAAGTTCCAGGGTTGAATTGATTCTTAAGCTGGGGAAAAACACAGGTGATCATCCCATTCAACAGGGGGAATCAACAGGTGATTCTGGTGCAGCGAATCTGGATAATGGTAATAAGCCCGATTCCCATATCACCCGGGCGCATTCATTGGGCAAAAAAGTTGTTACAGTGAATAAGGAGTCTGCCATGTCCAGTAACATTCGCATAATCCTCAGCGCAATCACAGTCATCCTTGGGATTGTTTTAATGATCGGCGGGATCATCACCGATAAGAATGGAGCCGTGGTTGTTGGTCTATGTGCATCCGTGGCTGCTGTTACCCATTGGGTCATCACCAACCGGCAATCCCCCAAAAGCAGTGAATGACCTGCCGGCTGCGGTATCATTATTCTTTAAAACAACCATCTTCCCAACCCGGGAATGCTGCTCCACGCAAATGCAGTCATGAGGATAACAGTATAATCAATATTGATCTCCACATTAAATCCCCTGAGCCATGCTTCAATTATGATTTACTAGAGAATTCCCATGAATAACCGCCTTCTTCCCAGGGATGGCTGCACCAATACCCGCGGCCTGGGCGGTCTGTGTACCGGCAGCGGGACGTGTCGTAAAACCCTCCCCGCCGCAAGTATCACGTTCCACTTCATCCCTGGACAAGGAGAATGATCAAATGCAAACAATGGAAACCAACGGAAGCTCATTCCATGCCCATCTTGCCATGCCGGAAACGGGAAAGGGACCGGGAGTCCTGCTGCTGCACGCCTGGTGGGGGCTCAACCAGTCCTTCATCCAGGCATGTGACCAGCTTGCCCGGGCGGGGTTCGTGACGCTGGCACCCGATTATTACCAGGGCAGGGTGGCGGAGACGATTGAAGCCGCCGATGCCGCCCGGCTGGAGCTGGACCACAAAGCCACCCAAAAGCTCGTCACCCAGGCAGTGGACTACCTGGCAGGGCTGCCAGCCGTGACCGGGAACGGGATCGGCGTGATTGGATTCTCACTGGGCGCGGGTTACGCCGTAGAGGCGGCGCGCAGCCGGAACAAAACCGTCAAGGCTGTGGTTGTGTTTTATGGCACCGGCGGTGGTCTGCTTGATAAAACCAGCGCGGCATACCTCGGTCATTTTGCCGACCACGATGCGTGGGGTGCAGACCCCGCCCGGGTGAAGCGGTTTGAAAACCGCATCTGTGCGGCAGGTAGGGAGGCGAGCTTTTACATCTACCCGGATACGGAACACTGGTTCGTGGAAGCCGACCGCCCGGAATACCAGCCCGCCGCCGCGGCGCTCGCCTGGGAGCGGACGATCCAGTTCCTCCACGCCGCGATTGGTTAATGGTGGAGGATGAACTGGACTTCACGCCGCCATGTCCGGATATCACCATCATCCAGGCTGCCATTGAAGACTTCACGGATTTGGAATTTATGGAACGGTGGGTCAGGACGGACCTCCGGGCTATATCTCTCTATTACAGGGATGCGCTCCGGCGCTGGCTTTCGATCCAGTCGGGTTAGCAGAACAGGTGGCAGTAGTCAGCGCCGTTCCGGTTGGTGCAAGTGGAACAC
>CALMHE010000507.1 GCA_937863865.1 uncultured Anaerolineaceae bacterium
GTCTACGGGTTACTTCATGCTCAGACCATGGCGGATTACAAAGCAGTCTCCATGAACCTGATGCACGAGAGTATCGAGATCACGGACAGCACTTACGCTCCCATGCTTTCTTCGGATGTTCAAGAGCGTATTGCCGGGCTGTCTGGGAAGGCGACATCCACGCCGGGTGATGAGCTTGAGGTCTTCCTTAACAAGCTTGACCGAGAAAGCCAGAAAAAGGCATTGATGTTTATCGCAGGAAAATTGGCTCAATGAAGATTTCCTGGTTACAGACGCATGTTATCAGCTGGGCTGGCTTTGCGATGCGCTTGCTCCACATCCACTTCGGCTATCTGGGCATAGTGGCGTACCATATCAAGCGATCCATGTCCGAGCAGCGATTGGAGGGTAAAAACATCTCCTCCAGAACGCAGGTAGGTGATGGCGAAGGTATGCCTGAATTTATGCGGATATGCTTTCTTAATTTCTGCCCTATCTCCCAACCGATTGATCAAGACACGCAAACTATCCTTGTTGAAAGCTCGATCCGCATGGCTGATGAAGAGGGGGGCGTCGGGATCGTCCCCGTCTTCTCGGCTGGCAAGATAACGCCAAACCGCTTTTCGCGCAACCTTACCCAGGTACACCGTGCGTCCTTTACCGCCTTTCGCGCCACCTGCCACTCCGTGACGAATGGTGACCTTTCCGGTCTTGAGATCCACATCGTTGATGATCAGAGAACACAACTCCGTTGCTCGCAATCCAGTGTCCAGCAACATCAATACAATCGCCTGGTCGCGGTTGGAACTCGGCCGGCGCATTACAAACTTCTTCCTTTCCTCAGTCTGCGATTCGCGGGAATAGACACACGCCTTGAGGATTTTTTCAACGTCTTCTTTGGAAAATGTTTCAACAGGATGTTTTTGAAACTTCGGGGCAGTGATTTCTTTAGCGGGATTGGGGAACTTGAACTCCACCTGCAGCCATCCGAAAAAGGATCGAAACGTTACCCACACATTTCGGATGGATTTGGCGGACAGCGGCTCGGAGCTTCCGTTCCAACGTCTCGGTTTATACTCGGTTCTCAACCAGGCCATGTAGCCGGTCAGGTCGGAAGATTGAATTTCCGACACCTCTCGATCTCCGATGTATTTCAACCAATGACCAAGAGTGAACTCATAGGAGGTAATTGTGCGTTGGCTTAATCCCTCTGCTGTTTTGAATTTTAGGAAGCCGTCGATGGCTTTGGCTAAGGAAAGTGAAACTTTGGATTTTGACGTACCCGGCGAACTGCGGTTCATAAGAAATTCCTCCATTTTTGGAAAAATGTCTACCGCTGTGCGCCAGGCTAACGAAAAACCAGAGCCCGACGGACTCTGGTTTGACTTTAGTAGCGGGGAGTGGATTCGAACCACTGACCTCCGGGTTATGAGCCCGACGAGCTGCCTCTGCTCTACCCCGCAATGATGACCAGATTATACCCTTCCAGCAGGGAACCGTCAAGTGCGGGATTATCGCCGGCGTTTTAAGATCACCCGGATGGGTGTCCCCGTAAATGGAAATTCCAACCGGATGCGGTTTTCAAGGAAACGAACATATGTGAAATGCGCCAGTTGCGGATCGTTGACATGTACCAGAAAAGTCGGCGGATCGGTACGCACCTGCGTTCCGTAGTAGACCTTGAGCGACCGACCGGATTTGGAGGAGGGAATGTGCACATCCTGGGCGGTTTGAAGAATTCGATTAAGCGCTCCGGTGGTAACCTGTGCCAGTCTTTCCTCCTGCACCTGCAAAGCCATCGGTAGCACCTGGTCCACCCTTTGACCGGTTTTGGCAGAAATAAAGAGAATGGGCACATAACTGAGGAATTTTAATTCCTGCCGGATGCGGTCGGTAAATTGTTGCAGGGTATAAGAGTCTTTTTCCACGGCATCCCACTTGTTTACCACCACAACAGCACTCTTCCAGGCATCCAGGATAAAGCCGGCGATGTGCGCATCCTGGGCAGTGAGACCGCTGGTGGCATCCACGATCAACAGTGCCACATCCGCCCGTTCAATTGCCCGTAGCGAACGAATGACGCTGTATTTCTCAACCCCCCGCTCAATCTTTCCCCGCCGGCGGATTCCTGCTGTATCGATCAATGTCAATGGCAAGCCATTATATTCCATACGGGTGTCGATGGCATCCCGGGTTGTGCCGGGTATCTCACTAACAATCGCCCGATCAATGCCCACCAACCGGTTTAGTAGGCTGGATTTTCCCACGTTTGGTTTGCCCACAATGGCTATCTTGATGGAATCATCTTCCTCCGGTTCACCTTCGGGAAACGATGCCACCAACACATCCAACAGGTCACCGGTTCCCGTGCCGTGAACAGCGGATATCGGATAAGGATCTCCCATTCCAAGCTCGTAAAATTCCGGTGCACCGCTGCGCAGGTTGGAACTATCGGCTTTATTGACAACCAACAGGATGGGCGGATGGGGTTTGCCACCAAGTATCTGCTGGTTGCGCCGCAGGATTTGAGCCACCTCCCGGTCTGCCGGCGTCACCCCGCTGATTGCATCCACAACAAAAAGAACAACATCCGCTTCCTGGATGGCAATCTCAGCCTGTGATCGGATTTCTTCAATAAATTCCGCTGACCCAATGGAAAGGGGCGTCCTGCCGCCCTCCGAGGGATCGATTCCACCGGTATCAACAATATGGAAGGGGATCCCGTTCCATTCACCTTCTGATAACAAACGGTCACGTGTGGTTCCCGGAATATCGTCCACAATTGCCAGTGGTTCACCAGCCAGGCGGTTAAATAATGTACTCTTGCCCACATTGGGGCGACCCACGAGGGCGACAACTGGTTTTCTCATCATTCTCCTTACGGTTTGGGAGTGGTTGTGCCCCCCCGGCTGATCACCACATCCACGGTTGCAGGCAGGATGGACTGCACCCGCAGATCCCCAACCGCCAATTCTACTACTGGTACGAGGGAATGCAAGCCCTCTTTCAACCCGGTCACATCCACTTTAACTCGAATGGAAGCCGGGGTTAACAATTCCAGGATCGGCAATGGTCCGCCAACAATCACGGTGACCAGTTCAGGTGCAACCTGGGCACTAAAGCCGGGTGACAGACCAACCACCTCAACAGGCATGTTGGAAAAGGGAAGACTGCTTTCGATGGCAGCAATTCCCACCCGCACCAACACAGTATTTTGATCACCAACGACCGAAACCCCAAATGGCAGATTTAGATTCATAAAGACATCGATATCATCCTTGGCGCCAGTCAAATCCAGTGGAAGGGTTTCCACATATCCCGGAAGATTTTTAACGATATCGGGATCAGCCGAATAAACTGTTATGGCTGGTGGAAAAACTGAAATATTTGTCAGCCGGTAACCCTCCGCCACCTGTCCGCTGACCACAACATTGACAACCACGCTGCGATAGCCAAACCGCTGTTTGATGGGCTGGGTGAGGGTAACGACGCTGGGAACGATGGTCAACCCCTCAACCAGAACTTCTCCTGCATCCACTGCTTGAAGAGTGATCGTACGGACGATCGTTTGTTGAGCGCCGGATATATCCAAAACAGCCCGGATTTTTCTCACCCGGCTTGCCTGCGATTCTGGTCCGATGATTTTTACTGTCGACGCGTCCTTTGTTAACATGCCTGCCTGAAATCCGATCGCTGGATCACCCTGGACCTGAACATCCACCGGAAATTCAGCCGACACCAATCTTTCCAAAGTAATCTCGACAGTTTTTGGAGATTGGGACACCACACGGACGGGTCGGATATTGATCTGAATGTCCACAGGCAGTACATGTACACCTGCCTCCAAACCTGAAAGATCCACCACAGCCCGGACCACATCCTTTTGATTGATTAAGGTAGTCCATATGGATTGGGGCGCATTCAGCGTTAACTGGATTGTCCCGGGATTCTCTTCCATAATGACAAGATTGGGATTCTGTCCAATAAACTCAATTTCAACCTGCCCGGGAAAAACATCCTGTTTTACTGGATCATTGGATGTAACTGCCATGATCCATACCGCCACTGCCAATATAAAGGCAGTCAGGAGTGTGGGGATTATTTTAATAAAACGGCGCAATAAGTCCACGGTTAATCCTCCGGTTTCCGTGGTGAACGACGCTCAAACCAACGCTGGAAAAACAATGCGGGTTCTCCTGCGCTGGTTTGTTCTGTCTGGAAGAATGCCAACAGGATATTTTCCAGTCGTTCACTGTCAAGACGGCGGATCATGCGCCCGCCCTGTGCCACTGAAATGGAACCTGTCTCTTCTGAAACGACCACTGCGATGGCATCACTGACTTCTGAAATCCCCAGAGCCGCCCTGTGCCGCAAACCCATGCGACGTTCCGCTGATCGATTGAGAACGCCGCTGGATGAAAGCGGCATGACACATGAGGCAGCCAGAACCTTGTCATCTACAAGTACGGCAGCCCCATCATGCAGGGGCGTGTTTGGATAAAAAATCTGCAATAACAATTCCAATGAAGCCCGGGCATTCATCACAATTCCTGTCTGAACATAATCCCTCAGGCTGTCATCCCTTTGCAAAATGATCAAAGCTCCATGCTTCCGGGCGGATAGCCGGGCACAGGCAGCCACTATCGTACCAATCATCCGGCGAGTAATTTCGTCACTCGTTTTTCGGGCAAAGAAGAAAATCGGATTTGTTCCAGCCCGCCCCAACCGCTCCAATCCACGCCGGATCTCCGGAGCAAAAATAACCGGTACAGCAAACAACAGGGCAGGCAGTACTGTTCGGATCAACCAGGAGAATCCCTGTAAATTGATCAAGGTGGTCAACAAGGCAAGCGCCACCACCAGCAACAGCACTCCGCGTAACAGCACCATTGCCTGGGTATCCCGCAGAAGCATCAGCACGCCAAAGAGAACAGCAGTGACCAGGACCAGGTCGAGGATACTCAGCCAATCCAGGCGCTGAAACAGAAAGAGAATTTCGTTAAGCAGTTCGTCCACAGTGTGTTTTCATCCGGAGATTCCATTAAATTGGGCGTAATACCCGATCCTGACGAAGGAGTTTAAAATAAAGGACGGTATTGGGTTGCATGGATTCCAGGGCAGCCTCCTGCCAGGCAATTACCCCCAACCGACCAGGCAATCGTTGCTCATACCCAAGGGTACGCCACAAACCATCCTGCCTTGCCAGTTCAGGAGGTGCAAAGACCAGGGATGCTTCACATTGCAAATCCCTGGATGCCTGCTCCATCTCGTTTATCAATTCAGGAAGACCCTGTGCAACAGGTATGGAAGGATCCAGAAGAATATCTGTTGTCCGGGCAACCAGATTTTCAACCTGCCAGCCAAGCACGCCCACCATCTTATTGCCAATTTGTAAAAGCATGAACGCCTGTTCACCAAACTTTGCCATAATATCCTCGCGGGTCAGTGGCGGGAGCGGTTGTACAAGACGGTTCATGAGATTCGCTATCTCAGTGGAATTTCGAGGTCCAGCCCTCACAACATATAATTCTTTGGGTGTCGCCGGAGCAAGCGGAGATGTTGGAGCTTCGCTGGAAATCGTGGGGATAAATTTTTTCCAGGCTGTCACAACCTGGCGCCAGGTATCCTCAAATGTGCCAATGTTGCGGATTACAACCTGAGCTGCTGATATTTTTTGTTCCTGCGGTGGCTGGGAAGCAATCCGTTGACGTGCATCCGATTCAGTCATCTTACGGTTTTGCATTAACCGTTTTAGCTGCACATCCGGCGGGGCATACACTGCCCATAAACTGTGGCAATGCTTTTCCAGTCCGCTTTCCATAAGTTTGATTGCTTCAATCACAACCACATGGTGGTTGGAACGCTGAATGAAGTAATCAATTGCCTGAAGAACATATGGATGGGTGATTTTTTCCAACTGTGCCAATGCTGTTGGGTCGCCAAACACCATCCTTCCCAGCTTGACACGGTCGATTTCACCATCACTGCCCAATATCCATTTGCCAAACATTTGAACGACAGCATCATATCCCGGAGCGCCTTTTGCCACGATGCGATGAGCCAGGGCATCTGCATCGATTCCATAGGCACCCAAATGCTCCAGCATCCGTCGAACAACACTTTTACCAGTGCCAATATTGCCGGTCAGCCCTATTACAAACTTGCCATGCCATCTTCTCACCCTGTCACCTCGGTTGATCCGGGAAATTCACAAATATAAAATAATTATACCATTTATCAATCCCCTCCATTTTCCGGAATTTATTCATTCATTAATAATCCATTATCATCCAATTAATAGGATGATACCTCTCTATTGAATCGCCATTACCTGATGTATAATGTGGTGTTGTTAAAATCAGGAGGCAGGCAATGAATTCCGACAAGCAAACAAAAGGTAACATGTGGCAACAATTCCGGCAGGAGTTAACGATTGAAAAATTCTCATGGCGAACAGCACAGGATTATTTATTCGTCCTCCTTGGCGCCCTCATCCAGGCACTTGCCATGCGCCTGTTCCTTGTTCCTGCTCATCTAACATCCGGCGGTATCAGCGGTGCAGCCCAGATCATCAACTTCTATACGAATTTTCCAATTGGTCTCATGGTTTTTCTCGGAAATGTTCCCATGTTTCTCCTGGGATGGCGTTATTTGGGGGGTGCTCGATTTGCACTCCGAACTGCTGTAGCCATTATCACCTTTTCCCTGTTCACCGACCTCCTCGTCCTGTTCCTGCCTGCTGAGGGAATAACCGGTGATATTGTTCTAGAATGCCTTTATGGTGGTTTACTTCTTGGTGTCGGGCTGGGTTTGGTATATCGCGGCCAGGGCACCAGCGGGGGTTCTGACATCCTCGGACGGATATTAAATCATAAATTTGGCATTTCCATTTCCCAGGCATATCTCGCCACAGATACCATCGTCGTTCTCCTTAGCGGTTTAGCATTTGGTTGGGATCGTGCTCTTTATGGACTGGTTGCCATCTACGTCAGCGGACTGGCAGCTGAAATGGCTTCTGAAGGCAGTGCCATTTTCCGGACTGTGATGATCATTACCAGCAAACCCCAAGAAATCATCAAGCAGGTAATGGAACAACTGAGCCGCGGCGTAACCATCCTGCAGGGAACCGGGGGATATACTGGTGAGGAGCGTCAGGTTTTATATTGTGTGATTACCCGCGCCGAGGTCAATCAAATGAAAGAATTAATCCGGGGGATTGATCCCAAGGCGTTTATGGTAATCGGTACAGCTCACGAAGCATTGGGAGAGGGCTTCAGACCACTAATACGGCAATGAATTACAATACTCCCGCCCAGAGCAAAGCTCCAGTAATCAAGCCAAATTGAGCAAGGTGATAAGAAATCATCACCCAGAAACGCTCACGGGGCATGGGTGAAACAAACCGGGCATATGCCAGAATTGAGTCTGAAAACAGAAATAATATACTCCCCGACGTGACCAGCAAAGCTGCCTGGTTTGACCAGTCAGGTTTGATTATTGTGCACAGCGCTGAAAACACCATCCCACTGATAACCAGACCGTATATGAGAACTGGAACCTGCAATGAACGCACGGATGGGTTTTTTCGCAATCCTCTAAGAACTGTACTCATAATCCAGACATATCCTAAAATAACGGATGCCAACGGTGCAATCATCCATAATCTGGGAGTTTGAAACGGTGTGTTCAAGCCAATAATGTAAAATATATGTCCAAAGAAGAAGGCAGCCAGACCTAACAGGAAATATTTGGGAGGAAACATCAAAACAATATCCCCCACCAGGGAAAATATCAATGCCAGACCAAACCAGATTAAACCTCCCTGCCATCCGCTCAGTTGCCAGGACCAAAGGAGGAGAAAAAATAATGTGGCTGGCTTGGCAACATAGATCACCTTGCCCCAGTTGAACCAGATCGCCAGCCAGTTGAGAAATCCAAAAAAGAATGCCACAACCAGCCAGATCATCCACTCTCCTCCGGAATATATCCAAATAGGCGTAAAGCTGCAGGGTCATCCCGCCAATTTTTGCGCACCTTGACCCGCAGCTCAAGGAAGACAGTCCGCCCGCTCATCTCCTCGATTGATATCCGGGCAGATGTGCCAATCTTTTTGAGCATCCCCCCTCTTTCCCCGATCACAATGCCTTTATGCGATTCGCGCTCCACAAAAATGGTAGCCAGAATGTACGCAGTGGTTTCACTACGTTCCGAATATTCTTCGATCCGGACGGCGATGGAATGCGGAACTTCCTCACGCAAGTGAGTCAATGCCGCCTCGCGGATTAAATCAACAGCAATTTCCCTCTCGAACAGATCGGTAATTTGATCCTCATCATAAAATGGCATTCCCAAGGGCATCCGCTTGATAATTTCATCCAACAGCGGTTTCAAGGACTCCATCTGCCTGGCAGTAACAACCAGGGGGATTGCATCCGGCAGCAATGCCTGATATTCGGATTGTCTTTCAGCCAGATTGTCCGAATTAATCAGATCCACCTTGTTCAATACCAGCAAAACTGATGCGGCGGACTGCAGACCTTTCAACCTTTCAGCGACCAGCCCATCCTCCTCGGTTGGAGGAACACTAATGTCCACAAGCCAAACCAGAAGATCTGCATCTTCCAATGTCTCTTCAGCGACCCGGTTCATTGCTTCACCCAACTTGTGAAGTGGTTTATGCAAGCCAGGTGTATCCACCAGGACCACCTGAGTGTTCGGCAAAGTCAGAATGCCAAGCTGTCGTCGCCGGGTGGTTTGAGGTCTCGGAGACACGGCTGCAATCTTCTGCTTCAACAGCGTATTGATCAATGTGGATTTCCCTACATTGGGTCTTCCAATAACTGCCACAAATCCAGCCCGAAATTCTTGATTATCTATATCCAATCCCATCCTCCGTTAAAAACTAAACCGCGGTTGAATCAAAAACCGGTCATTATCCACCAAAACACCTTCCATTTTCAAAAGCCATGCTTTGGTGATAATGCCGCCGCGCCCGCCATAACCATGCAGATGCCCATCCTGTCCTATCACTCTGTGACAGGGAATAACCAGTGGCATGGGATTGGTGGCTTCCGCCCTCCCCACTGCCCGGGCTGATCCGGGTTTTCCGAGGATATTGGCAATATCACCATAAGTAATTACCTGCCCATAAGGAATCAAAATGGTCTGCTTAAGGACGGATTTCTGAAATTCTCCCATCCCGGACCAATCCAACGGCAGATCAAATTTTTTCAAATCACCCGCAAGATATGCATGAATTTGTTGCAACGCCTCATTTACCAGGGAAAGCCCTTCAGAATGAACCATTCCATTGGCAACATCAGAAAATTCCACCCGTGCCAGACCTGATGCGCTCACCCCGACGGCTATCCAGCCCAATACTGTTTCTTCCGCTCCCCAAACCAGGCTGTCCTGAACATTTTTCTCCATTCCAAAGACTCCAAAATCATGAATTTTAATTAATGAAAACAAATTGCAAGGTAATCGTAGGGTAAGCGTAGGTTTGGCGTCAAGCAAAACTGCCTGACCTCTGGTAATATTACGTTCGAAGGGCGACTTCTCTTCTTCTCCTCCTTGAATGAGTGCCGTGGTCGGCGTCCACGGCACTCGTTGATTCTAACACAGGTTGACCTGGGGGCATTGTCAATTGAGGCTATGATAAAATTCTTGATAATCGCTTTTCCGATAAAAAGCAAAACCACTCCAGGAGATTAAGATGACCAAGATCACCTTCATCGGCGCAGGCAGTCTGGGTTTCACCCGTGAACTTGTCCGCGATATTCTGACTTTCCCATTGTTGGAAAATGCAGAAATCGCTCTAATGGATATCGATTCGGAACGGCTGGACTTCTCCCTGCGGGCAGTGCAGAAAATAATCCAGCTGGGAAATTATCCAGCCACTGTCACCGCCACATTGGACCGGGTGGAAGCACTCCGTGACGCAGATGTTGTACTGACCACGATCCTTGCTGGCGGAACGGAAGTCTGGCGGCATGATATCGAAATCCCCATGAAGTATGGTGTGGATATTAATGTCGGTGACACACGTGGTCCGGCAGGAATCTTCCGCTTCATGCGCACCCTGCCCCCGATGATGAAAATCGTTCGGGACATGGAAAAATATTGTCCCAATGCAATCCTGTTAAATTACACAAACCCGATGGCAATGCTCTGCGGTGCCCTGCAGCGTCAGAGCTTCATTCAAACAACCGGCTTGTGTCACTCGGTTCAAGGTACGGCTCAAATGTTGGCATGGTGGATAGGTGCTGAACTGGAAGATATTACCTATACCTGCGCGGGAATTAACCACCAAGCTTGGTATCTGGATTTCAAGCTCAATGGACAGGACGCCTACCCATTAATTTATAAAGCTGTCACCGGGAATCCACAAATTTACGATGTTGAACAGGTGCGCAACGAGATGTTTCTGGCATTGGGGTATTATGTAACCGAGTCTTCCGGGCATAATTCGGAATACAACTGGTGGTTTCGCAAACGCCCTGATTTGATTGAAAAATATTGCACAAATGGAACTGGTTGGAATCCGGGTGAATATGCGTACATCTTAAAGGAATACCAGTGGAATGAATCTTCCTGGAAGGACCAGGCAATGCAATGGTTTGCCGATGATACTCCCATCGACATTCGGCGCGGGTTGGAGTATGCCGCATACATCATCAATGCCTTGATGGGTGGCGAATTATATAAATTCAATGGCAATGTCCCGAACACCAGCCTGATCACCAACCTGCCCCAGGGTTGCTGTGTGGAGGTCCCCGTATTGGTTGATAAAGCCGGGTTTCATCCCATCCATGTAGGATCGCTGCCACCCCAGCTCGCCCTGCTTACCCAGCTTAATGCTGGAATCGAGGAGATGGCAATCACTGCCACACTGGAGGGTGACCCGACAATGATTTACCGCGCCATCTGTCATGATCCATTGACCGCAGCAGTCCTGTCATTGGCAGAAATCAAAACCATGGTCAATGAGATGTTTACCCAAAACCGGGAATATTTGCCTCAATTCAAGCATTTCAACATATAAAGTGATTTTCAAACCCGGATGAAATTCAAGCATTCCTTTGACAAAGCAGAAGACTGTTGCTA
>CALMHE010000508.1 GCA_937863865.1 uncultured Anaerolineaceae bacterium
TATCCGTCCACCCCGCTGCCCAGGGGGTTCCAGCCTGCAACCTGAACATGCTCAGCCCTGGCATGCACAATGACCGGGAACATGGATCCCGCCGGTTGAGTTGTACTGACCAGCAGGAAAATGATGACCATTGCGAATGCGCGTAATACCCGCCATCCACACCCAAACATTTGGAGCGTGTGAGGTTTCATTTTTCCCTCTCAAAAAACACCTTTCCGGTAAATTCAGTTTTGAGAGCTCCACGCTGTTTAAATTGGTTAACCCATTTTTCCAACCCAATTATACAGAGCGAATTATTGAAATACAATCACGGATTTTTTTGAGTAAAAAGATGTCCTGCTGGTTTACAGGCTGCAAAAAAACCAGAAATATCACCCGATACACGTGAATCCATTTTCCCCCACCATTCAGCCAGCCTGCTTCTCAATCAACCCGGTCTCAGCGTTTGATGATCCGGGGGATAATGAACGGTGTTGCGGCTTTGTAATCCAGATATTCCTGCCCGAACCTGTCTGCCAGTTCCTTTTCTTCAATGAATTTAATATACATCAACAGCAGGGAGCCAAAGAGCAGGACAACCCCAATCGAAGAGATCGATCCCACCAGGACACCAAGCCCCGAATAGGCAAGAATGGTTCCCAGTGTCATGGGATTGCGGCAGAATTTAAAAGGACCGACAACCAGCAGTTTTTGGGTTGGCATGATCGGCAGCGGAGTGCCCTGCGCCAGAGCAATCTGGGTATAAATTGACCACCATGCAAAGAAGAATCCCCCCGCCATCAGCAGAACACCGATGATGGTGCCGGGAATCTCCGGAGAAAAACCCGGCAAGCCCAGGGTGGCATCCAGGCGTGGCACAATCTTAATCAAGAGGTATGGTATGAGGAAGAGAAACAGGATGCCAGCACAAAGCATGGCAAGTAGAATTTGCAAAAAGCTGTATTCTTTTTCAGCCCATTTGGAAAACAATTTCATTTTTTACCTGCATTCTTATTCCATATCGGGGATATGATTCCATTATAGTACAGACCATTCATTCCTCTTCCCGTAATGAACTTAAGTTTATTCTCATACTACCAGGACGATTGATTTATCGTTTACAATATCAATATGATCATCCGGGAAGTCCACTCCAAATCGATTCTTTCCAATTCAAAAATTTACCCCTATGTCATCAACCCTTATACAGGCTGCCAGCATAACTGCACCTACTGCTATGCCCGCTTCATGAAAAGGTTTACTGGACACCAGGAACCCTGGGGGGCGTTTGTGGATGTCAAAATCAATGCCCCTGAATTATTACAACGTGAAATTACCCGCAAAAAACCGGGGACCGTCTGGGTCAGCGGGGTTTGCGATCCCTATCAACCACTGGAAGCAAAATACAGGCTCACCCGGCAATGTCTGGAAATTCTGGCGCACCATCAAT
>CALMHE010000509.1 GCA_937863865.1 uncultured Anaerolineaceae bacterium
GGTTTATGCTGAGGTTATTTCCAAGGAACGCCGGGGGGATTATTTAGGAGGCACAATCCAGGTAATTCCCCATATAACTAACGAAATAAAACGCCGGATTGCAGCGGTTGCCAAATCCACCGGAGCTGAAATTGTGCTCGTGGAAGTTGGTGGAACTGTGGGTGACATTGAAAGTCTGCCATTTTTGGAGGCTCTCAGACAATTACACAGTGATTTTGGTCGGGAAGATACCTTCTATATCCATGTCACCTGGCTCCCTTATATTCAAGCGACTGGCGAATTAAAAACCAAACCGACTCAACATTCCGTACGTGAGTTGCGCTCAATTGGCATCTCACCAGATATGATTGTTGCCCGTTCCGATTATCCAGTGGATCCCAGTCTGACAGAAAAGATTGCCCTTTTCTGTGATGTGGAAAGACGTGCAGTGATCCCAATGGTGACTACCGATATACTATAAGAAATTCCATTGCTTCTTGAGGATGTGCATGTTGCGGAATATATTTTAGAAAAGTTAAAACTGACTTCCAGAAAAACTCCTGATTGGCATGAATGGCAAAATTTGGTTAATGAGGTGCGCCAACCCAGACCATCGGTAAAAATCGCATTGGTTGGAAAATATATCGAATTACATGACGCCTACATCAGTGTGCGGGAAGCCTTAAATCATGCTGCCTTATCTCTCGGTGTCGATGTGGACATCAAATGGATCCATTCCACCGACCTGGAACGAGCTCATTCTGATGAATTACTGCAGGATGTGGATGGCATTATTGTTCCGGGAGGTTTCGGCAGTCGTGGAATTGAAGGGAAAATTCAAGCCATACGATATGCCCGTACACAAAAAATTCCATTCCTCGGATTATGTCTGGGCATGCAATTAATGGTCATTGAATTTGCCAGGTATATATTCCAAAACGAACGTGCCAATTCAACTGAATTTGATCAATCCACACCTTATCCAGTTATTGATTTAATGCCTGACCAACAAAACATCACCGAAATGGGCGGCACAATGCGATTGGGATTGTATCCCTGTCTCCTCCAGCCGGATACGATTGCCAAAAATGCTTACCAGGTCGATCAGGTTGAAGAGCGCCACCGCCATCGCTGGGAATTTAACAACCATTACCGCGAGCTGTTCGAGAAAAAGGGAATGGTGTTTTCGGGGATCTCACCCGATGGCAAGCTGGTGGAGATTGCCGAGCTCAAGGATCATCCCTTTATGGTGGGGACGCAATTCCACCCGGAATTTCTCTCGCGGCCCAACCGCCCACACCCGCTCTTTACCGCTTTTATTCAGGCAGCGATCGCGCACGCCGGTTTGAAGGACGAGCGCCAGGCGGATTAACCCATCCAGGGCAGGTCGGGCGCGAAGGGCCCAACCCGTTCGTATAACTCGCCGGTATGCTGCATGAGATGGCGCAGGTTGTAGAGGTGTAGCTC
>CALMHE010000510.1 GCA_937863865.1 uncultured Anaerolineaceae bacterium
CCTGGATGTCAAACTGGTGAACCAGGAATGGAAGGTTTACCTGAACACGGTCAAGAGCCCTGAGACTCCCCAGATTTGGCGCATGGGCTGGTGCCCGGACTACGCTGATGCCAACAACTTCATCCGCGACGTATTTGCCTCTGGCGGTTCCTCGAACCCAATCGATGAAGCTGGCGCTCCCCTGGGCGGTGCGATGTGGAAGAACCAGGCATTTGAAGACAAGGTTCTCGAAGCTGCCAAGGAACTGGATCCTGTCAAGCGTGTTGAACTCTACGCTGAAGCTGAACAAATCCTGGTATGGGAAGATGCCGTGATCATCCCGATCTACTGGTACTCCCGCAATACCTGCACTGCACCGTATATCACCCGCACCTTCGGTTCCGGCGGTCAGGAATCGATTGACAAGTGGGATATTGATATGGCGGCGAAGCCCTAGGCTACACACAGAAACCACGTATTCACCCTTTGTAAAAAGGGAATAACTGATGGTTGGGACGGGGTTCATCCCCGTCCCAACCATCCACCCTGTTTATTTATGGAGGTTGCATGGGACGCTACGTTGCCCGACGTTTGATTTACATGGTCGTGGTACTGCTGGTAGTTTCCTTCAT
Organism: uncultured Anaerolineaceae bacterium; assembly: GCA_937863865.1. Lineage (GTDB taxonomy): Bacteria > Chloroflexota > Anaerolineae > Anaerolineales > Anaerolineaceae > CALMHE01. Next base: position 612 of record CALMHE010000510.1, read on the forward strand.
TACCTTTGGCTTGATGCACGCCGTCCCGGGTGGTCCGTTTGACCGTGAGAAAGCGTTGCCTCCGGAAATTATGGCAAACCTGAACAAGCGCTATCATCTGGATCAACCCCTGATGGTACAGTATGGTCAGTATCTGAAAGATGTGATGCTGCCCAAATTCACGACAACCCCTCCAGACAATACCAAGTTGGAGGATGATCATCTCGTCAATATTAAAATAGGACCGGTCTGGATTCGATGGATGAATTTTGGACCAACTTTCAGTTCCCGTAGCCGCACGGTGAACGATATTTTCCGCCAACAACTGCCCATCTCCATGCAGCTCGGTCTGATGGCGCTGGCAGTGGCAATCACCATTGGCGTTCCACTCGGCATCATCGCGGCATTGAAACAAAATACAATCTTTGACTACCTGAGCATGAGTGTGGCAATCTTCGGTGTGTCGGTACCGGTGATTGTTCTGGGTCCTCTGCTGATTTGGATTTTCGGAGTGACCCTCAAATGGCTGCCTCCCACCGGCTGGGGTGCCAAACCGCCCTATCTGTTGGGATTCTTACCATCCAACTTGGGATGGAATTACTTCAAACATGCCATCATGCCTGCGGTGGCGTTGGGCTTGGGCAGTTCAGCCATCCTGGCACGCCTGACCCGCGCCAGCCTGTTACAGGTGATCCGGGAGGACTACATCCGCACGGCTCGTTCCAAAGGTTTAAAGGAACGCCTGGTCATCACCCGCCATGCTTTGAAGAATTCCCTCATACCGGTTGTCACCATCATCGGACCCATGTTTGCCGCCCTGGTTACCGGTACTTTTGTGACCGAATTGACCTTTGGCATTCCCGGCATGGGTAAATATTTTATTACCAGCATCACCAATCGAGATTATCCCGTGATTATGGGAACCATTCTGCTCTACGCTGTCTTTTTGGTGATTGCCAATCTGCTCGTGGATCTGGTGTACGCATACCTTGATCCCCGCATCCGTTACGATTGACGAGGTCTCCATGACGAATCCAGTATCCTTAAAAAATATACGGGCGGGTTCAGGTGGTGTTCCACTGACTCAAAAATCCGAAAGCCTGGCAGCGGATGCCTTACGCCGTCTGTTTCGCAACAA
>CALMHE010000511.1 GCA_937863865.1 uncultured Anaerolineaceae bacterium
CCGGTCATATTCCCGGTAGGCGGAAATTTCCTTTTCAATATCGTGGTACTGTGTGAAGAACTCGTCGAATTTTGCTTTTTGGGCTTCATTTAGATTAATGTTTGCCATCAGTGATCCAATCCGGTGCGCGTGTGGTTTTGTCTTCCCGGGCAAATGCCCGCAAACAGGTTTGTTCTTTCATCCTCGATCCATTACCCGGCTTGAAGGATGCGTTAACTGACAAATTACTGCTGGAGTTGATCGGTGGATTTCACCAACTCTTGGGATGCAACAGGATCATTCTAGCATAAAACGACTCTCTCCACCCTGAAAAAACACCACCCCGCCGGGATGGGCAGGGTGGTGCCGGGTTTGACTCACAACAACCTCACACGTCCAGGTTGCGTACGCTGCGGGCGTGGGTCTGGATGAAGCGGGTGCGGGGTGGCACCGCTTCGCCCATCAGCATGTCAAAAGTGCGATCGGCAGCGGCGGCATCCTCCACACTTACCTGCAGCAGAGTGCGCGTTTCCGGATTCATGGTGGTCTCCCAGAGCTGGTGGGGGTTCATCTCGCCCAAACCCTTGTAGCGCTGCAGGGAGGCTTTTTCAGCCGCAGCGCCCATTTCCTGGAGGACGCGGTCCTTGTCGGCATCCGAGTAGGCATACTGCACTTGATTCTTGTGGGCAATCCGGTAAAGCGGCGGCTGGGCAATGTAGAGGTGCCCTTCGTCGATTAACGGCTGCATGTAACGGAAGAAGAAGGTCAGCAGCAGGGTGCGGATGTGGCTGCCATCCACATCGGCATCCGTCATCAGGATCACCCGTCCATAGCGAAGACCGGAAAGGTCAAAGTTATCGCCCACACTGGTGCCCAGTGCCGAGATCAACGCCTTGACTTCGTTGTTGGAGAGGATCTTGTCCAGCCGGGCGCGTTCCGTATTGAGGATCTTGCCGCGAAGCGGGAGGATTGCCTGGAAATGCCGGTCGCGTCCCTGCTTGGCGGAGCCGCCTGCCGAGTCGCCCTCAACGATGTAGAGTTCGGTCTTGTTTGAATCACGCTCGGAGCAGTCCGCCAGCTTGCCGGGCAGGGTCAGGGATTCCAGGGCAGATTTGCGGATGACCAGGTCGCGGGCTTTGCGGGCGGCATCGCGGGCACGGGCGGAGGTGAGGCACTTGGAGACAATCGCCTTGGCGGCGGAGGGGTTTTCCTGTAAAAAGGCACTGAATGATTCGCCAACCACCTGCTGCACATAGGTTTGAACCTCGGTGTTCATCAGCTTGACCTTGGTTTGTGATTCAAACTGCGGGTCGGGGTGTTTGACGGCGACAATGGCGGTCATGCCCTCGCGGGTGTCGTCGCCGGTAAAGTTGGGGTCGGCATCCTTGAGCAGGTTGGTCTTGCGGGCATAATCGTTAATGACGCGGGTGATTGCCATGCGCAGACCGGTCATATGGGTGCCGCCGTCCACCGTGTTGATGGTGTTGGTGAAGGAATAAATGGATTCGTTGTAAGCATCCGTGAACTGCACCGCCACCTCAACGCCGACGTGATCGACTTCCTTCTCGGCATAAAAGACGGGATGCAGGGCTTCCCGGTTGCGGTTCATGTAGCGGACAAAGGAACGAATTCCGCCTTCGAAGTAAAAAGTCATTTCGCGGTTGGAGCGTTCGTCCACCAGGCGGATCTGCACCTGGCGGGTGACAAATGCCATCTCGCGGAAACGCTGGGCGAGGGATTCAAATTTGAAATCCACCTCATCCTTGAAGATCTGGTTGTCGTATCGGAAGGTGGTGCGGGTGCCGGTTTGTTTGGGATGACACTTGCCAATCTCCTTGACCGGTTCCTGGGGAATGCCGCGCTGATAGCGCTGGAAATAAATTTTTCCCTCACGCCGCACTTCCACCTCACACCATTCGGAAAGCGCATTGACTGCCGAGACACCCACGCCATGCAAACCGCCAGAGAAGCTGTAGGCGCCGCCCTTGCCCTTGTCGAACTTGCCGCCCGCGTGCAACTGGGTGAACACCAGTTCAATGACCGGCGCGTTTTCTTCGGGGTGCATGCCAAAAGGAATGCCGCGGCCATCGTCTTTAACTGTGATGGACTCATCAGAATGAATGGTAACAAAGATTTCTTTACAGTAACCGGCTAAGGCCTCATCTATAGAGTTGTCAACCACTTCAAATACCAAGTGGTGTAAACCAGTACCGTCTGATGTGTCGCCAATGTACATACCAGGACGTTTGCGTACCGCTTCTAAGCCCTCTAGAATTTGAATTGAGCCCTCACCGTAGGCCTCAGTAGCGCCAGCTTGGTTGGTATCAATGGTGGGCTGAAAGTTGGCACTGTCACCACTGACATCACCTAAATTAACTCCCTCACCTATTGTGCGTTCTGCAACTGCATCCAGTGAATTTTCAACAGGTTTGATTTCTTCGGTCATTTCAAATTTCTCTAACGTAAAACATAAAACTTCAATTAACAGGATTAAAAAGGGTTAATTTCTTAATCTTTAGAATGACCAAACCCCCTTGGTTTAGGGGGTTTTAAGGCTGTAGCCGGCTAATTTGTTGCCTATATTGCTATATTATTAATAGCGCTATATGCGCATTGGCATTACCACATATTTAAAGGATGTGTTATCAGGAATGGTGATCAGAGCAGAGCTATTGCCATCCGAAAGCTCCAACTTAACCATCTCTTGGGTCATGTTCGATAAAGCATCAATCAAATAAGTCACATTGAAACCAATTTCAATTTCATCACCCGCGTAGTCAATATCCAATTCATCGACAGCTTCTTCTTGTTC
>CALMHE010000512.1 GCA_937863865.1 uncultured Anaerolineaceae bacterium
TTATGAAGGTCCTAATTTAAAAGGATATATGTCAGTTGGAACCGAAGAATTAATCGTGGTTTGTGCCATGACTCCACCTATTTTATAATCCATTGAGGTTTGAATGTCCTTAACTGCAGAAATTAATTTGTCGGATGGTAACATTGTCCAATATGAAACGGATGCCAAAATATTAAAGGACTGGCTTGGCGGCAGGGGGTATGCGGCATATTTGTTATATAAGCTGGTGGGACCTGAGGTGGATCCTTTATCTTCACAAAATTACATTATATTTTCCAGTGGTCGGTTAAACGGCACCTCTTTTCCGGCATCATCGCGTTATCATGTGACCTTTAAATCGCCTGCCACTGGCGCGTATGGTTATGCCAATGCAGGAGGGCATTTTGGTGCTGAGTTAAGAAAAGCCGGATATGATGCACTGGTTATCACCGGAAAAGCTCCACGCCCGGTGATGATTAAAATTTCCGGGGGAAAGATTGAAATATTACCAGCTGACCATTTGTGGGGAAAAACAACAACCCTGACAGAAGATGGTATCCTGGCTGATGGAAAAGGTGGACATGTTGCCTGTATTGGTCCGGCAGGTGAAAACCTGGTTCGGTATGCGGCAATTATAAATGATGGCGGTCGCGCAGCTGCCCGCAGTGGACCTGGTGCGGTGATGGGTAGTAAAAACTTGAAAGCCATTCATGTCATTGCTGGACAAAAAAGTTTGCCAACTTCCATTGAATTCAGAAATATAGCAAAACAACAATCTCAAAAATTAATCAATCATCGCAATTCACAAGGGTTGATGAAGGAATCAACCATTTTTTTGATGAGTATAAAAAACAGCATCGGAGACCTGCCAGCGCGGAACCACCAGAGCGCCCAGGTGCCTTTTATTCACAAGTTAAACACTGAGTCCTTCAGCAGCTACTGGGTGGAACGAAAAGGCTGCAGTTCCTGTCCGATCCGATGTTCGCGGGTTTCCCAAGTTCCTTCAGGCAAATATGCAGCCAAAATTGAAGGTCCGGAATATGAATCAGCTGATTCGTTTGGTCCTCTTGTTTGGAACTCGGATCCCGAGGTGGTAATTCGTGCCAATGAATTGTGCAACCAATTGGGGTTGGATACCATATCCACAGGAGTTTGCATTGCCTTCGCGATGGAATGCCATCAACATGGGTTGTTGAATGACAGGACATATTCTTTGGAATGGGGCGATCCGGAAACGATTCTCGGATTAATTGAACAAATTGCCTATCGATCGGGACTCGGAGAATTGTTATCGTTGGGTACGCGCCAGGCGGCGGAGATCATTGGGAACAATGCCAATGATTTTGCCATCCATGTTAAAGGTGTGGAACTTCCACGCCAGGAACCGCGTATCAGCAAGGCATTTGGATTGGGACATGCTGTCAGCAACCGGGGTGCGGATCACCTGTATGGACTTCCAACCATTGATCTGGCTGGTAATTGGGATGTCGCTCGTCAATTATTTCCCGAGTCCATTCTGCCACAGCTAATGGATATTGCGGACGAAACATATAAGGCGGATGTGCTGGTTTATGGAGAACATTTTTGTGCGATTGTCGATTCGTTTGGTCTGTGTAAATTCTCCTCAGCGGAGACATATGTCGTCCTCCCGGAGGATATAGCAGCAGGGTTGACAGCACTTGGATTTAAATACACCCCCCAGGAACTGCTTGTTGCAGGTGAACGGATCGTGAATCTCGAACGCCTCTATAATGTCCGCCATCATTTATCGCGGAAGGATGATTACCTTCCAAAACGATTTTCCAATGAGCCATTGGAAATTTATCAATACACTTATTCTCCCGAGTTGGATGAGGAAATTCCATCTGAACAACCAATCCTGGTAGGTGAAATCAAGGATTTTGACGCAATGCTGGACCGGTACTATCAATTGCGCGGCTGGAGTGAAAATGGAATTCCGACCTTACAAACCCTCCAGCGACTTGGCATGACAGATTCACGTTTTCTTGAATCGGCGGAAATATCGAATGTTTGAAACAGTCATACGTAATGGCACACTGATAACAGCTGATGATGTTTTCAATGCTGATCTTGCCATTTCTGGTGGAAAAATTGCCGCAATCGGTGCCCACTTGATGGGGAGCAACCAGGTTGACGCCACTGATTTGTATGTTCTGCCGGGAGCAATTGATGCCCATGTTCATTTGGAGATGCCGGTCAACCAAACTACGACAAGCGATGACTGGTTGACCGGAACGATAGCCGCAGCCTGTGGCGGCACCACAACTGTAATTGATTTTGTTGAACCTGAGCCGGATCAAAGGTTGATGGATGCTCTGAATCAGCGAATCCTTCAGGCAAAGGGACGAGCAGTTGTCGATTTTGCACTTCATATGACCTTGACCAATGATCACGAAGACATACTCTCCGAACTTCCTCAATTGATGCAGGCTGGTTGCACTTCCTTTAAAACTTATCTGACTTATGCTGGATTTTCTTTGAATGATTCTGAATTAATTCATATACTGGAAGCTGTCAACTCAAATCATGGTCTCGTCATGGTGCATGCTGAAAACGACGCCATGGTTAACCACCTGACCAAAAAATTACTATCTGAGGGAAAAACAGCCCCCAAATATCATGCCATCGCCCGCCCAGTTCTTGCAGAAGGTGAGGCAATTCATCGGGCAGTCACTCTTGCCAAAATAGTTCAGGCTCCAATTTATATCGTGCATATATCCAGCTTGCTTGGTGTGAAAGCACTTAAAACAGCCCAGGACATGGGAGCGCGCGCTTATGGTGAAACATGCCCCCAATACCTGCTTTTATCAGATGAAGAATATCAAAAAGCAGGCTTTGAAGGCGCCAAATTTGTTTGTTCACCGCCGCTTCGGAAAGAAGCTGATCAACAAGCCCTATGGGACGCTATCAGCCATGGAATTATTCAGACCGTGGCGACGGATCATTGTTCTTTTTTCTACTCAGGGCAAAAGGATTTGGGGAGTGATAATTTTTCACTCATTCCGGGCGGATTGCCAGGAATTGAGGCACGTTTATCTCTGATGCATACCTTCGGGGTATGCACCAACCGGATTTCCCTCAACCGTTGGGTTGAGATTTGCTGCACAGCACCCGCACAACTGTTTGGTCTCTTCCCGCAAAAAGGTTCGTTACAAATAGGCAGTGATGCGGATATTGTTTTGTTTGATCCAAACCGGGAATTAATTGTTACAAAAGATACTTTTCACGAACATGTTGATTACACTCCTTATGAAGGACTCAAAATCCAGGGTGCACCCAGAACTGTAATATTACGGGGGGAACCCATCTTTCAGGATTGTCAGTTTGTTGGTAAAGCCGGAGCAGGAAAGTATCTCCACTGTCGGGAGTTTGCATGATACTAACCATTAAACCTGAAAACTGTACTGGCTGCCTTGCATGTGAAATTTATTGTTCTCTTGCACATGAAGGGCAGATTGTCACATCCCTCTCACGAATAAAAATCCATATGGATGAAAACCGTCAGATCTTGGCGCCGGTGGTTTGCCTGCCATGCGAAAATAAGCATTGCATTCAAGCTTGTCCTGAAAAAGGTGCAATTTATATTGACAATAATGGGGCTGTCGTCATCAATGAAGCCCTTTGCACAGGTTGCAGCCGCTGTGTACGGGCTTGTCCCATTGGCGCCATCCATTTTCACCGATTACCTGGGAGAGGTAAAAAAGGAATTGCAGTGGCATTGAAATGCGATCAGTGTGGTGGTGATCCATGGTGTGTCCGGGTTTGTCCAAATGATGCAATCCAGCTGGTCGATTCCATTTCAGAACCGACAACGATAATCAAGCGTATTCAATCCAGTCTTGAGATGATTAAGGTGGAAGCATCAATGAACGACAGAAAAGGCAGCCATCATGCGTGATTTCACCTATCAAGGCTATGCTGGTCAATATGTACGTGTGGATTTATCCAAAGGAATTATTCAAAAATTTCCACTGCCAATCGAATGGGTGGAGAACTATCTTGGGGGGAACGGTATTGGAACAAAGATATTATGGGATGAAGTACCACCTTCGGTGAATCCACTTTCACCCGAGAATAAATTAATTGTTGCCACAGGACCATTGTGCGGCAGTCCAATGCCCAATTCAGGCAGGTTGGAATTTATTGCGAAATCTCCATTAACTGGTATTTATGGAGATTCAAACGCCGGTGGTCATTTTGGTCCCGAGTTGAAATTTGCAGGTTACGACTTGATCGTTTTTGAGGGACGCAGTAATACTCCTGTTTATCTATATATATGTGACGATCAAATCAGCCTGTGTTCTGCTGAAAAAATATGGGGAAAGGGGATCTACTATACGGAATCCTGGCTTCAACAGGAATATGACGATCCAGAAATAAAAGTCGCTGCCATTGGTCCTGCTGGTGAAAATCTGGTGCGTTACGCAAGCATACAGGTCACCCATCGGCGGAGCGCTGCCAGGTCGGGAATGGGAGCCGTCATGGGATCAAAAAATCTAAAAGCCATTGCGGTCAGAGGTCATCGCCCCATCCAGATGTATGATCCTGAAAAAATAATCAACCTGTCATTCAAGCTACAAGGGAATCTCCGCAAACACCCATTTTTTAAATCCACTCACCTGTTCGGTACCTGCGGTTTGGTCTCACTGATGCAGCCGATGGGACGTTTCCCAACTCAAAATTTTCGATACGGCAGTTATGAATATGTGGATGATATTTCGGGTGAAACCCTGCGTGAAGAACATCATTCCCGCGATACGGCTTGTTTTAATTGCCCACTGGGTTGCGATAAAGTCTATACGGTCACGGAAGGTGAATTTAGTGATACCCTGACTTCCAGCGTTGAATATGAGACCTTGAATTGTTTTGGGGCGCGCATCTGCAA
>CALMHE010000513.1 GCA_937863865.1 uncultured Anaerolineaceae bacterium
CCCTTGCGGGTGCCCGGATATATCTTTTTTTGAGCGGGTAACGGGATTCGAATAACACACCCTCATGGGTGCCCGGATATATCTTTTTTTGAGCGGGTAACGGGATTCGAATAACACACCCTTGCGGGTGCCCGGATATATCTTTTTTTGAGCGGGTAACGGGATTCGAACCCGTGTATATAGCTTGGAAGGCTATCGTTCTACCACTGAACTATACCCGCAGCACAGGCGATTATACCAGAATTTATGAAAACTGAAGAACAATATCATTTCCATAACAGGTTTATAATTTATCCATATTATCCTATTGGAGGGAACAAATGACTGGCAAACTTAGTGGATCCGTGGCACTGGTCACCGGTGCCAGCAGCGGAATTGGAGAAGCAACCGCCCGTCAACTGGCGGCGGAGGGTGCAGCTGTTTCTCTTATAGCAAGGCGCAGACCGCGGCTTGAAAAACTGGCGGACGAGATCACTGCCGCAGGCGGGTCAGCAATGGTCATCACAGCTGACATCACCAAACAAAGTGAAGCGGTTAATGCCGTGGAACAGACCATCAGGAAATATGGGCGGCTGGACACGCTGGTGAATAACGCTGGCATGATGTTGAATGGGTATGTCCTCAACGCCCCCACCGAGGAATGGGACCTGATGATTGACATCAATCTGAAGGCGCTCCTCTATGTCACCCATGCCGCCCTGCCCCACCTGCTCCAGGCGGCTGAAAACTCACCGCGCAAGGTGACAGATATTGTGAATATCAGCTCCGTGGCGGGCAGACGAGCCAGGATTGGTGCGGGTGTTTACAACGCCACCAAGTTCGGTGTGGTGGCATTCACCGAAGCCCTGCGCCAGGAAGTGACCGCCAGGCACGTGCGGGTATCGGTTGTGGAACCGGGAGTGGTTCGCACAGAATTACAGGATCACATGCGACCGGAAATGCGCGAAGTGACGATGAAGCCCTTCGCGGGGGTCACACCACTCGAGTCGGAGGATATTGCAGACATTATCCTGTTTATTGTCACCCGCGATTGGCGATCCGCCATCAACGAGGTTTTGGTACGACCCACTGAACAATCCTTTTAACCTGCATATCCTGCACAGTTACATTAACCCCCGCCAACACCCCTGATCATTCCAGGGGTGTTTTATTCACCAGACAACTCATCCTTCATTTTCAATTAATCAATATAATAAATTCAGGAAATCCCATCGGTTCATTCGCAAGAACAGGAGGAGTAAATCCATGCAAGAATCGAAGTTGAAGTCCTTCAATTATGCCATTGGCATGTTTGGAACATCGATTCCCATCAATATGTTAAAAACCTATGCAGCGATCTTCTATGTGGACAGACTGGGGCTGACCACACCGCAATGGTCGCTTGTTTTACTGATTTACACCTTCATTGACGCCATTGACAATCCGATTTATGGTTTCTTTTCCGACCGCACCCGCACCCGCTGGGGACGCCGACGACCCTGGTTGGTGATCGGCACACCCCTGCTGGCATTGGGTTTAATTGGCTTTTACAGCCCAATGGAGTTTCTTTCCGGCAACTCCCTGCTTGCATACGCCATGCTCTTTTACATCTTTACAGGTACGCTGGATTCAGTGATCAACGCCAACTACGGCGCTCTGTTCCCGGAGCTTTTCCGTTCAGATGCCAGCCGCGCCGCAACCAACGCCCTGCGCCAGGCATTCCAACTGGTTGCCATGATCATCAGCATTGCCCTGACCCCAATGATCACCTCAGCCATTGGCTTCCAACTGACCGCCATCATTTATGGCATCCTGGGCGGGGTGGTCATCCTGTACATGGCGTTGACCAGCAGGGAAGTCCGCATGGGGGAGGAGGAACCCAAACCCGAATTATGGCACAGCCTGAAAAGCCTGTTCATCAACCGTAAATTCTGGATTGCGGGTTTTGCCAACGCCTTTTACAGTGCAGCCATGTCGCTGGTGCTGGCATCCATGCCTTTTTTTGTAAAATACCGCCTGCAAATTCCAGACAGTCAGGCAACCATGCTCTTTGCCTCGGTGTTGTTGATTGCCATCGGATGCGTGGCAATCTGGGCGCGCTGGGTGAAGAAATTCGCACTCATCCCGGTCTGGCGGGCAGCCCTCGCCTGCCTGGCGGTTGCCTTCGTTCCACTCTACTTTGCCAATTCACTGGTCACAGCCATGGTCAGCAGCGCACTGGTGGGATTCGGTTTCGCCGGTGTGATCACCACCATGGACCTGATCGGAACAAAAATCATGGATGAAGACACCCGCAAGTATAATTTACGGCGGGAGGGGATCATCTCCAATGCCCTGGGATTCATGAACCGGTTGAATGGTTTATTCACCAGCTTTGCCTTTTTCCTGGTTTTCAAGCTCTTTGGTTTTGAAAGCGGTTTAAACCCCGGCACCCAGCCGGGCAATGCCTCCCGTTTTCTCCTAACCATTTTTCCCACCGCGTTGATGATCATCAGCTTCGCGTTCTCATTCTTCATTGATTTTAAAAATAATGAACCGGCTCCGGTAAACCCGCCCGGACATCCGGAGTTGTTTCCCTAAGGAGGTTTCTCATGGCACTCATCCGAATGGATCATGTTCCAAAAACGACCAAAGTAAATATGCCGTTAAATATCATTCTGCCTGAACCGGGTCAGATGGAGGGCGTCCCCCTGCGTGAACGCAAGGTGTTGTATCTGCTGCATGGGCTGAGTGACGATGCCAGCGCCTGGCAGCGATACACCTCCATAGAGATTTATGCTGCCAGGTATGGCTTGGTGGTCGTGATGCCCTCCGTGGGGCGCAGTTTTTATCTTGATCAATCCAATGGTCAGAACTATTTCTCTTATTTAACCGATGAATTGCCGCAATATCTCTCGGATGTCTTTCACCTGCAGCCCGGACGTGAGGATACCCTGGTAGCCGGGCTGTCCATGGGCGGATACGGTGCCTTCAAGCTGGCTTTTACCCATCCGGAACGCTTCTGTGCTGCGGCAAGTTTTTCGGGCGCGCTCTCCCAGGAATTTTTACTGGCATTCCCGGATGATCCCCGCATTCCAGAATTTATCCTGCTCTTTGGTGACCTGAAGAAACTCCCCGGCAGCCAGCATGATCCGCTCACCTGGTTCCGGAACGCCGCCTCCGATCCATCCAGGCTGCCGCGCCTGTTCCTGTCTTGTGGCAGGCAGGACGACCTCTACCCCATCAACCGGATGGTGTACAGAACGATGCAAAAGCTGGGCATCCCGGTGGAATACCACGAGGAGGATGCCAGGCATGATTGGTACTTCTGGGACCGGGAAATCCAACGCTTCCTGGCTGCGGTCCTGGAATAGATCCTGCGTCTGGATATCACGATGACAACGACAATTTTCAGGGAAATTTTTATAGAACCGGGGCGGGAGGGATCATACTTTACCGTACCTTTTCCCATCGATGAGGAAGCCGCCAGGCTGACCATTCGTTACGACTATGCCCGTTATGATCATTCCGAACAAGGCATGGAAACCGGTATATTTTACTCCGAACCCGAAATGAACATCATTGACTTGGGTCTGATTGCCCCGGATGGCACGCAGATCGGTGCCTCCGGTTCAGACAAGGTTGAAATTCAAGTCAGCGAAGCTTATGCCACGCCCGGATATACACCCTGCCGGCTGGTTTCCGGTGAGTGGCAGATTCTCGTGGGGGCTTATCATGTGGCGCCGGAAGGCTGCCGGGTAAGTTATGAAATCACCCTCGAAGAGAAACGGATGCAGTTGTTAAAAGGCGATTTGCACATCCATACGCTGGCATCCGATGGCTGCCTCAGCCCTGCAGAATTGGCTCAACGGGCACGGCGGCATGGCATGGATTTCCTTGCCATCACGGACCACAACCAGATGAGCACCCGGGCGTCTCTTCCGGAGGTCCCCGGGGTCACCCTGATCCCGGGTGTGGAATGGACCCATTTCCGGGGGCATGCCAGCTTTTTGGGAGTGGATAAACCCTATGATTGGACCTTTGCCGCCAATACACCCGAGGAAGCCCTGGAGCGTTTTCAATCCGCCCGCCAGCGGGGAGCGCTCATCATAATGGATCATCCTTTTGAACCTCCCTGGCAGTTTCAATTTGACCTGGATATTTTCCCGTATGACTGCCTCGAAGTCTGGAATGGACCGATGCGGGAACACAACCTGCGTGCCTTGGCAAATTGGCAGAACATGCTGACCACCGGTAAAAAAATTCCCATCTGCGGCGGCAGCGATTACCACTGCGACACCCCCTTTATCTTCCCGGGCGGACCCACCACCTGCGTCCATTCGATGTCCCCCGGCGTCAGCGATATTTTGGACGGCGTGAGGCAGGGGCATGCTTATGTGACCTTTTCACCCAAAGGTCCATCCGTGGAATTGACTGCCGGTGATGGAATTAGCGGCGACACGGTCGCCTGGTCGGGTGTGAAACAACTGCATATCGCTGCCAATGGACTCGAGGCTGGTGATGTGCTGCGGGTGGTCACACAGGCGGGCGCTAAGGTTCTGTTGCAGGCTCCCACGCGCGGCAGGGTGAAGCTGGACTATTCAATGGACAAGCCCGGTTTTGCCCGCGTGGAAATTTTACGGGTCTTCATCCCCGGAATTCCCATGCTGCCCGCCCTGCTATCCAACCCCATTTAT
>CALMHE010000514.1 GCA_937863865.1 uncultured Anaerolineaceae bacterium
GTGTTGCCCGTGCCGTATCCCAACTTACTGAATTGGGCTCGGGTTCGTTAAAGGATGTGCTTGAGTCCCTTGGGATTGCCTCCCAAGCGCATCAGGTTGTCTTTGGTCAAATCACTCCAACAGTTGACCGATGGACCATAGCCGTTGAATGGATTTCACCGGAACCGTCGGATGCACAAGCATCCCTCCTGGATATCTCAATCCCCATCAATCCACATTGGATATCTGAATTAAAGGATCAGGGATGGATTACCTTCCAATCAGATGGCTCTCTGATGGATGAGTTGGATTTTTTTACAGAAACAGGGATTCAATCCATCCTGCTGCTTTCCATTCCCGGGAAAACATACGCTCCTTCCTTTATTGGTTTTTTGAATTCCAATTCAAATCGCATCTGGCAGTCGGATGAGATTAATGTATTAAGGGTGGCTGCTGATGCCATTTCCAACACATTTGTTCGTGAAGATCTTCTACAACAAATTCAAATATCACTGAGTGAGACTGAAAACTTGTATAACGCCAGCCACCGTCTGGCACTTGCAAATGATTTTCAGGAAATGGTTGCTGCGATTACCCTTGGATTACGGAATTCGTCTGTAAATCGCGGCATCTTATCCTTGTTTGAATACGACCAGTTTGGCGGCTTGCAAAACTTCAACGTTGTAGGGACCTGGCATTCTGGAATTGGAAAACCTGCTCCATTAATTGATACCCAACTTAACCCGCAAGCTTATGCCAACTTACTGGCGATTCAATCTCCTTTGTTTTTGGATGATGTCCAGGATTCCAATTTACCGCTGGAAACCAAGTCTGTTCTCAAAGAACGCAATGTGGAATCCATCGCCATCCTGCCCTTATGGGCAAGTAAACGCCAGTTGGGCGTCCTGTTGCTTGAAACGGAAGAAAAGCACTCCTTTACGTCCCAGGAAATTCGTTCCTATCCCCCACTGGTGGACCAGATGGCGACCACTGTGGAAAATCAGATCCTTTTCCAACAAACCCAGGAAGCCCTTGCTGATACTGAACTCCTATACAAAATGAGTAATAGTATTGCACAGGCATCCAGTCCCCATGATTTAATCTCTCTGGTTGCCCGGAATGTTCTCCCACACAATGCAGATGGCGCATCCTTGCTATTAATCCACAATAATAGTGAAGACCAGCCAGTGGAATATGAAGTCGTGGGTTATTATGATATTGCTGGGGATTATCGACAAATCGGTACACGGAGTCCGGTTTCATTCTTCCCCCTTATCCGGTTATTGGGTAATGAAACCATGGTTCTTCCCAATATATTGGATTCCAGCATAGATGCCGTTTCCAAAAAAACCTTGAAACAACTGAATATCGCCTCGGGATGTATTTCCCCTCTGCGGATTTCCGGTCGATTGGTCGCCTTGTTGATTGCCTCATCGACACGCCCAACTGAATATACTGGTGAGGAAGCGCGTCTTCTGCAGATCAGCGGTAATACCATCGCAGTGGCATTGGAACGCCAACGACTTTTACAGGAAGCCAGGCGGCGTGCCATGGAATTACAGACATCTGCGGAAATTGCACGTGATACTACAGGCACCCTCTCACTTGATGTGCTCCTCGAGCGCATTTCCAAGTTGATCCAGGAACGGTTTGGGTTGTACCATGTTTCGATCTATCTTGTGAACGAAAGCGGTTCCCATGCCATCATCCGTGAATCAACCGGTGATGCCGGTCAGGAGATGAAAAATTATCACCATCATCAAGCAGTCGGTGCCCATTCGGTGATTGGCTCGGTCACATTGAATGGCACACCCGTCATCTTGAATGATGCCGCCAACAGTCCCATGCATGTTCCGCATCCATTATTGCCTGAAACCAGATCCGAAATCGGTCTCCCCTTAAAATCAGGATCAAAGATTATTGGTGTCCTCGACATCCACTCTCAACAATTAAATGCATTTACTCCGGATAATATTACAGTATTCCAAATCCTCGCAGATCAGCTGGCAATTGCCATTGAAAATGCAAAAGCTTATGAACTATCTCAACGCGCTGTGGAGGAAATGCGGGAAGTTGACCGGGTAAAATCTCAATTCCTTGCGAATATGAGTCATGAACTGCGCACTCCACTTAACAGCATCATTGGATTCTCGCGGTTGATAATAAAAGGTATTGATGGTCCCATCAATGAAACCCAGGAGCAGGATCTGACAGCCATTTATCATTCCGGTCAGCATCTCCTCAGCTTGATTAACAATGTTCTGGACCTCTCCAAAATTGAAGCCGGCAAGATGGAACTTCAAATTGAAGAAGTAAATCTGGGTGATATTATCCTCAGTGTAATGTCCGCAGCAGTTGGTTTAACCAAGGATAAACCCATAAAACTCCACCAAGTTATCCCTCCTGATCTTCCACTTGTGGATATTGACACAACCCGCATCCGCCAGGTATTGCTCAATCTTGTGTCGAATGCAGTGAAGTTCACCGATGAAGGTTCAATTACCGTTGAAGCAAGCGTCATTCAGGATCCATCAGGCAAGCCGGAAATCATGGTAACTGTCACTGATACCGGTGATGGTATTGCTGAAGAAGATCGAAACAAACTCTTCCAACCATTTTCCCAGGTGGATGATTCACCAACCAGAAAAACTGGCGGAACTGGTTTGGGCTTATCAATTTGCCGCTCTCTCATTGATATGCACCATGGGCGCATAGGTCTTCTCTGGAGTGAACCTGGAAAGGGTAGTTCCTTCTTCTTTACCCTTCCATTGCATAGAACCAAACCATTACCCGATCTGCCGGTAAACCATGATGGAAAAGCGGTCGTTCTGGCAATTGATGATGATATTCAAGTAATCAGCCTGTATGAACGGTATTTACAGCAACACGGATATCAAGTAATTGCTCTGACTGATCCCAGTCTGGCTGTGCAGCGAGTCCTTGACCATAAGCCAATTGCCATTACATTGGATTTGATGATGCCGAACCGGGATGGCTGGCAGGTACTCCACGATTTAAAAAGTCATCCAGATACCCGGAATATTCCTATTATCATTTGCAGCATCCTGGAAGAAAAGGAAAAAGGATTCCATCTGGGTGCATCAGATTATCTTGTAAAGCCCTTCCTGGAAGAAGATTTATTCAATGCCATCAGTCGACTGAATTCAGATGGTCATATCCATTCAGTTCTGGTTATTGACGATGATCCCGATGATTTACGATTAATTCAAAAAATCATTGGGGAGGGAGGCACATTTCAGGTTACTACTGCCCAGGGAGGAGAGGAAGCGTTGAAACTCATACAATCCTCCCCACCAGATGCCATCATATTGGATTTGTTTATGCCCGATATGAATGGCTTTTCAGTACTTGAAAAACTCCGTGAGGACACACACCTGGCTGATATCCCGGTTATCATCCTCACGGGTGCTGATCTGACGACCGAACAGCATCAAATGTTGGCTGATTTTGGACAACAATTACTGCATAAAGGTTTATTGCGTGAAAATGAGTTGCTCTCCACATTGGAAGAAGCTCTACGAAAATGTAAACAGGATTAAATCATGTCTTCCCACTTTATAGCTGAATGCCTTGACTGTCACCACAAAGCTCCTTATTTTGCCAGTTCTCCTAATTGTCCTAATTGTGATGGAAGTTGGCGTGAAGCACATTACGATTACATCAATCTTTCCCATAGTCTCCCCTTGTTGTTACACGGAAGACCTTTTGACCTCTGGCGGTACCGTGAATTGCTGCCCATTCGAAGTATTATTCCTGATTTTTCGTTGGGTGAAGGAGGGACTCCACTTATTCGTGCAACCAACCTGGGTATGATGCTTGGTTGTCCCAATATTTTTATTAAGGATGAACGACAGGGACCAACCCATTCTTTCAAAGATCGTCAGGCTGCTGTCATGGTGGCTGCATTGAAGGAATCCGGAGTTTCAGAAGTTGTAATTGCCTCCACTGGTAATGTGGCTATTTCTTATTCAGCATATGCAGCGCGTGCGGGTATTAAATGTTGGGCATTTCTCACCAGTTTGGTCCCGGCAGCAAAGATGCGCGAAGTTGCAATTTACGGTACCCAGGTCATCAAAGTGACCGGTTCGTATGACCAGACAAAGCAGGTGGCATCCACATTTGCCAAACAACGCGGGATTGTCCAGGATGCCGGAGCCCGCAGTGTCCCAGCCATTGAAGCCATGAAAACCATTGCTTATGAAATTGCTGAACAACTGACAACTTTTACGGATCCTCCAGAAATCAACCCGGAGCAGGAGCCCGTTGGAATATGGTCTTCACCAGACTGGTATATCCAGGCGGTTAGTGGTGGAATGGGTCCTGTTGGGGTACTCAAAGGCTTTACTGAACTGGCAACCATGGGTTTGATTAACCACGTTCCCAAAATGGCATCCATCCAGACGGAAGGTTGCGCTCCCATGGTTCACGCCTGGAAGTTGAATCAGGATGTGGCAACACCAGTTCGCTCACCCCATACACTCATAGCAACACTTGCCACTGGCGATCCTGGACGGACATATACCTTGCTGCGCTCCAAAATGCTGGATTGTTCAGGAGGTGCCTTTGAATCTGTCACAGATGAAGAGGCTTATCGTGCCATGCACTACCTGGCGAAGATGGAAGGGCTTTCAGTTGAGCCGGCTGCCGCTGTGGCATTTGCCGGAATGGTAAAAATGATTCGGGCAGGCATTATTAAACCCAGCGAGACTATTGTAATTAATTGCACCGGTCACACCATGCCCATTGAAAAGAATATCCTTGGGGATGGCTGGTCAAAGAATGTGGACATGTCCAAGGGAATGGAGGAAAGCTCAGAGGAAGGATTACTGGCGGCACTCAGCCGTGTCGCAGTCGATCGATTCCCCTGCATCGCCATCGTGGAT
>CALMHE010000515.1 GCA_937863865.1 uncultured Anaerolineaceae bacterium
GATATGGTCCAAGAAAGTCGTCCCTTTGTGTGTCAAAACCTGCAAGCGGTTCTGAACAGGCAAAAAAAGCAAAATGATTTCGACGTTCACGGTATTCCGACTTGTGATAGATAACATCATCCACAACCTCGACTTCGCCAATGGAATAATTTCTCTGGAAATTATTGGCATCATCCAGGGCATCCCAAAGACAAAACTCAATCGCAGAAAACATCGATAATTCCGCCCGATCCGTCCTGTTATTTATCAAATTAAATTCCCAAATTTCCAGATTGTCACCAATGGGAATAAAGTATTTGGATTCCGACCTGATCCCCTGATATTCGGATTTGATAATTGAATATCCCATGCCATGCCGGCACTCATAATAATCCAGTTTGGTTCGGGTTGGCTGCCAGGTTGGCGACCAAAAGGTCGAAACAATTTTTTGGTCATCCCGGATGTAAATATATCTTCCGCCAAAATCCAATGGGGCGTTATTATACCGGTAGCGCGTCAACCTGCGCAACCGGGCATCCCTGTAAAAGGAATACCCCCCTGCGGTATTGGAAATAATTCCAAAATAATCTTCAGTTCCCAGGTAATTAATCCATGGCAGGGGTGTATCAGGGCGCGTTATTACATACTCATGATTTTCGTCGTCAAACCAACCGTATTTCATATCTGTTCCTTTATTTTAACCCATAAGAAGATCAAGCAGGAATCGGACTTGTTCAATTCAACCACATCGGAATGCATGCCAAATACCGGGTAAGTAACTGTATCCGCTCCTCCGTAATAAATAGCCAGTTTGCCATTTGCTCCATCCACCAGGGCAGCACCATAACTTAATCCATCTCCTTCCATCTCAATTTTTGTGCCTTTGCTTATTATCATCCCAGATACAAACAATGGATCACTGAAGATGGAGAATTTGATATACTCATCGCGGCTGCCGCAGCCGATATCAGGCAAAAACTGAACCTGACTCTTCAATCAACCCTCAGACTTCCATCCATTCTCGATCAAGAATCCACGATACGGGAATGGCTTGACGGATCCACACGGCAAGGTCGTTTTTAGTCCCTTATATTCCAGAATAAAATCCTCGAAAAGCATATGGCGGTGAGGATGGATCCATTGGCATGGATATCATCATGATGTTTAATGTAATCATTATAGCGATTATCCTTTGATACAATGAGTCAGGCAGCAATGATCAAACCTAAAACAAAAAATCCTTTTTTTTTCCATTCTTGATTTAGCCTTAAAAGTATCATTGATTTGATTAATATTTTATAAATGAAAGCTTCCAATTCAACGATTATGTAACGGATTAAATGTAATCTAAAGACAAATGAATCATGCGGGAAATTAATTTCAAGCATAAATATTGATTAGTCACCCAATCAGGAGGACTCGTGCTGTACCGAAAATTTAAAGGTTTTACTTTTTCAGAAATTGGAATTGGTTGTTATGCCCTTGGTGGTGCATACGGTCAAAAAGACCCTCAACAATTTCGGAAATTGTTGGAGTGGGCTGTTCATTTGGGTATAACTTTCTTTGATACCTCCGACTCATACGGTGAGTTGGCTGAAGGATTACTGGGGGAAATTATTAAACCTCACCGAAATTCGATTTTCCTTGCCACGAAAGTGGGTATGCGTGCTGATAAGAAATATGAATTGTCACGTAAAGCTGTACAGCAAGCCTGCGAAGGATCGTTACGCCGTCTGCAAACTGATTATATCGACCTGTATCAGATCCATTATGATGATCCCATCACAACAACTGAGGAAACCGTCAGTGCTTTGGATGATCTTGTGCAAAGCGGAAAGATACGTGCCTATGGCATCGGTCACCTCCCCATGGAGAGGATCATTTCATATCTGGAGACAGGCAGGATTTTCACTGGACAATTCGAATTAAGTGCAGTTGCCCGTGACACCCTGAAAGAGATTCTGCCGGTATTACTCGCTCACCAGGCAGGGTTAATTGCATTCAGTGTGACAGGGCGCGGTTTGTTAAGTGGGAAATATTCAAGCAAGCCTAACTTTGGTAAAGATGATATTCGCAGTATTGATCCATTATTCCAGCGGGATCGTTACCAATCAGCCATGCGAATTGTTGATAAATTTACCAAATTGGGACGGCTCTACGGGAAATCCTGTGTGCAGACAGCAATCGCATGGACATTGGCTCAACCCGGTATTTACTGCGCATTGACTGGTCCATCATCCATCGCTCACCTGGAGGAAAATTTGGGTGGCTCGGGATGGGAAATTTCCTCTGAGCATATTTTAGAACTGGAAACATTCTTTCTGTCAGAAGATGAACGATTAATCAACGACCAAAAACAAACCATCAGGCAAATTTTAACCAGCCAATTACCATCAGATCAAATGGCTGCAATTCAAGATTTAATCTATGTGATGGAAACCTCAATCACCCAACAATGGACCCATCAGGATGTCCTCATGCCTTTTTTTATGGATGTTTTTAACGCCCGAAAGGAAATCAATCAGACCTCAATTAATCATTTGGAAAATATTCGAAAGGATCTCCAAATCATCATCCTTCCCGCAATGGAAATAAACCGTTAAAACCAGGTTTTCATCCCACAGGGTAATATCCAATAGCAAAAAAGAACGTTTACTAATCAAAATATTAATTACTTTACTTAATTTTATTCAGAAACAAAGGTCTTCTAATGCAATATAAATCCTTCTCAATCCTCACTACATGCCTGGTGATCGTTTTTCTTTCAACCGTACCGTTTTTTTGTTATCCCAGCCCGGTATCTGCATCTGAAAATATTACAGAAATCGACAGTTATCTCGTATCCGCCATGGAACGGAATAATATACCCGGAATCGCCCTGGCAATTACGGAGGGCAGTCAGATCATACACAGCAAAGGTTATGGAACAGCTGGAAACGGGCTCGAGGTGACCGCTGACACCCCATTTTTTATTGGTTCGATCAGCAAATCATTCACATCGTTGGCGATCATGCAATTGGCGGAACAAGGTAAATTATATTTGGACGATCCGGTTCAAACTCATCTTCCGTGGTTTCGTGTTTCTGACACCCAGGCTTCGAAAGAGATCACGATCCGTCACTTGTTACAACATACCAGCGGTTTATCGGAAACTGGTTTTGGGTTTAATTACTCACCCGGCGCCTACCTCGAAACCCGGGTGCGTGATTTAGCGCATTTACGACCCAATGCACCAGCCGGTACCCGGATGCAATATTTTAATGCCGGGTATAGTACCTTGGGATTAATTATCGAAACAATTTCGGGACAATCCTTTGGTGAGTATATCCATGACCATATTTTCGTTCCACTCAAAATGCATAACTCTTTTACTGATCCCCTGGCAGCCAAAGCTGCCGATCTTTCACAAGGATATACTCAAATATTCATGGCGGCAGTACCCGCAAATCAATCTTTTCATCATTATGATCTTCCTGCTGGATTTATTATGTCATCAGCGAATGACATGGCGCGTTATTTAATGGCGTTATCCAACGGGGGCGAACTGGATAATGTCCGCATCCTCAAATCTGAAAATGTCGATTTAGTCTTCACTCCCAACACTGCCATCAACAGTCAATATGGCTTTGGCTGGTTTATCAGTGAGCAGAATAAAGAAACAAAAATCACCCATGGAGGCGACATTGAAAGATTTCACGCTGATGTAATGATCCTGCCTGATCGACATCTATCATTTGTTCTGTTGATAAACCAGAATCACCTTCTAAAAGATTTAAATGAATATGGCGCAATAGTAGAAGGTTTGACTGCATTAATGACTGGAAATCCAGCACCAAAGATAGGAATGACCTCGATTGCCTTCGGTTGGGGATTGTTCGTTATCTGGCTGCTGGTCATTATAATGGCTATACGCAATATCATGAGGCTGTCCCAATGGCGCAGCAGGATGCAAACCTGGAATTTCCGCAACCGTCTTGTGGATATTTTGAAACATGTTTTATGGATTGGCATTACCATCATTGCTGTGACTGTCGTGGGACCTACCCTGCTT
>CALMHE010000516.1 GCA_937863865.1 uncultured Anaerolineaceae bacterium
AATTTTTATAATTCCACACTCTGCTCGCGCACGGTCTTGAGAACTTCGCGAACACAACATCCTCTGTTGACCTGTGCTCCCCCTACACCCGACCTGGACGCCGCCGAACACTATCCCCCTCCCTTTACGCCCGGCTTCCCCAAAAACCCGCTGTGCTATAATAAAAATTTGGCATCATAACCCGCCAGAACACACCAAAGGATACTCCGCCTTATGTTTAAGAAAATTACCAGCCTCCTCGCCGGCGACCAGCACAAACGCTCCATCGCCAAAATGGTCACGGTAGTAGACGCGATTAACGCCCTCGAACCCAGCTTCGAAGCCCTCAGCACCGAAGCCCTGCGCGCCAAAACGGACGAATTCCGCGCGCGCCTCTCTGATGGCGAAAGCCTGGACGCGCTCCTGCCCGAAGCCTTTGCGGCCGTGCGCGAAGCCAGCAAGCGCACCCTGGGCATGCGCCACTACGACGTGCAGCTCATCTGCGGCATCAACCTGCACCAGGGCAGCATCTCCGAGCTGCGCACAGGCGAGGGCAAGACCCTGGCCGCCACGCTGCCGCTTTACCTGAACGCGCTTGAGGGCAAAGGCGCGCACCTCATCACAGTGAACGATTACCTTGCCCGCCGCGACGGCCGTTGGATGGGCGCGATTTACCAGCTGCTGGGCTTGCAGGTCGGCATCCTGCAAATGTCCAACACCGCCGAAGGTAATCAGCTTGCCTATCTTTACGACCCGGATGAGCATTCCTTGCGAGAGGAAACCAATCTGCTGCGGCCGGTCAAGCGCACGGATGCTTACCAGGCCGACATTACGTACGGAACCAACAGCGAATTTGGTTTTGATTACCTGCGTGATAATTTAACCTACCGGTTGAGTGATCGCGTTCAACGCGGGCATTATTATGCCATTATCGATGAAGTGGACAATATTCTCATCGATGAAGCCCGAACTCCCCTGATCATCTCTGGACCGGCATCAGATGATACAGTCTGGTATGAAAGAATGACTCAGGTGGTGCGGCAGCTCAAACCGGATGAGGTTGAGGTTAATGAAAAGGATCGCACCGTGACTTTAACCGAGTTGGGTGAGGCTCGCGTGGAGGAAATTCTGCAAATGCCTCTGAGGGATCCCGATCGCCCGGATGACATCAACCCCGAGCAGGCTCGAATATGGGGGTATCTGGAACAATCCCTGCGGGCGCAGTATTTATTCCGCCGCAACAAGGATTATATTGTGCAGGCGGGTCGGGTGGTGATAGTGGATGAATTCACCGGACGCATGATGCCCGGCAGACGTTGGTCGGAGGGTTTGCATCAGTCGGTGGAAGCCAAGGAAGGTGTGCGGATTGAACCGGAAAATGTCACATATGCCACCATCACAATCCAGAATTACTTCCGCATGTATGAAAAATTAGCCGGCATGACCGGAACTGCCATGACCGAGCAGGAGGAATTTCAGAAAATTTATAAATTGGAAGTTCTGCCCATTCCAACCAATCTGGAATACAACACGAAAACTGAAGATTCCCCTTTTATTGAAATGCATGGCAAGGACGAAGATGGTTATAAGACAATATTTTATTCCCGCCGTGATGATTCCGATCAAACCCCCCTCTTCTGGCAGCGCAAGGATTACCCGGATGTGGTTTACCGAACAGAGGAAGCCAAACTGCGTGCCATCACCCTTGAAATACTCAGATTTCACGTTTTTGGGAGACCGCAATTGGTGGGTACCACTTCTGTTGAGCATTCTGAACGGCTGTCATCCAGATTGCAATCTGAGATGATCCGGCGTTTACTGCAGACATTGTTGGTGCGCGATGCCTGGCTGGAGGCGCACAATAAAGA
>CALMHE010000517.1 GCA_937863865.1 uncultured Anaerolineaceae bacterium
ATATCTGATTGCTGGCACATCATACAAGCCATACCTGGGTGGTGCTACAAATCGATAGACAATCATCGCAATCAATTGAAGCAGGAAATAAATGATAAACATTAATATGATTGTCAAACCTACTTTTACAAACAATAAAGGATCATTTGGAAATATTTTTAATTGTCCTTTATAAAGAAAATCTACAGGTATTGAAACCCAACCCTTGTTTTGATTTTCAGCAATCAATAATATCGCTGCAAAATACCCTAAAACTGGTGTAATGAGAAGAATAATAAATCCTATTCCTCTCCAAATTGGATGCGGTTCAATTTTTTCTCTAGTACGTTCAATCCGTCTTCCGCCACTGCCATAAAATTTACCGCCCATACGTCACCTCATTAAGTCACAAATTTTGAGCTGCTTTTTCCACTGCGGCAATTATTGAATAATATCCAGTGCAGCGACATAAATTACCTGTAAGGGATTGTAATATTTGGTCATGTGTAGGATGATGTATTTCTTCTAAAACTTTCGCCGTCGACATCAGTAATCCAGGAGTGCAATACCCACATTGAACAGCTCCTTCATCAATGAATGATTGTTGAATGGGGTGTAATTTTCCAATTTCTGCCAAACCTTCAATGGTCGTGATCGTAGCCTGATGTGCCCGGGGAGCCGGTACCAGACAACTCATGACTGCCTTGCCATCAAGATACACTGTACAGGCGCCGCATTCGCCTTCAGCGCAACCTTCCTTCGAACCGGTTAATCCGGCTTCCTCTCTCAGTAAGCGAAGCAAGGACTTGTTCCAACCCGTTTTAAATGAATATTTCCTGCCGTTGATTGTCGTGACAATTGGTTCACTTGGATAATACTTTGATGTGAAATTGTTATCATTCTTCATTGGGGTGGCTAATAAAACAGGTTGACTCGGAATATTCTTTATATTTCCATTATCCCTGGCTAATGCTTGTAAACTGCGCTGGCTGATAACCCGGGTAATCACCTTCCGGTATTCAGTTGAAGCTCTTACATCTGATATGGGCTGTGCCGCCTCCATGATGAGCTCCGAAACATAATTAATCCCATCATCTGTCAATGTTCTTCCTGTCAACCACTCTTCAGCCATTCTCGCGTGAATAATGGTTGGAGCAACAGACCCGAGTGTTATGGATGCATCAATAACATCCTTGCCGTGCATCGTTAGAATAATTGCAATATTTACAAGTGATATTGCCTGTGCGTTTCTTAATGCAAATTTGGTAAATATACCGCGCTGTTGATTCTCCATGGCTGGAAAACAGATATCTGTCAGGATCTCATCCTCGCGCATGGTAGTTTTTCTAACGCCCGTGTAAAATTCCGAAAGTTTTATCCTGCGTTTTCCCTTGTTTGAAGACAATTCAACTTCAGCATTCAGCGCCATCAGTGGCGTAATTGTGTCATTCGCTGG
>CALMHE010000518.1 GCA_937863865.1 uncultured Anaerolineaceae bacterium
GCCCTATGGCATTGCCCGTCTGATGGGCGGCTTGGCTTTCTGTCTAGGCCTGATTCTGGTCGTCGTCGCCGGGGCAGAGCTGTTCACCGGCAACAACCTGATCGTCATGGCCTGGGCCAGCCGCAAGGTCACGACGGGCAAGCTGCTGCGCAACTGGATCATCGTCTACTTCGGCAACTTCGTCGGGGCCATTCTGACCGCCTATGGCATGTACCTGAGCGGCCAGTTTGCCTTCGGCCAGGGGGCCGTCGGCCTGCAAGCACTGACCGTCGCCAACGCCAAGGTCGGCCTAAGCTTCACGCAGGCCGTCGTGTTGGGCGTCTTCTGCAACGCGCTGGTGTGCCTGGCCGTCTGGCTGTGCATGAGCGCGCGGACGACAACCGACCGCATCCTGTCGATCCTGTTCCCAATTACTGCCTTTGTGGCCGCCGGTTTCGAGCACAGCATCGCCAACATGTACTTCATCCCCGTGGCCCTCTTCATCAAGAACGGCGCGCCGGCCGAGTTCTGGACCAACATCGGCAAGACGGCGGCCGATTACGGCGGCCTGACCTGGAGCAGCTTCTTCGTCGCCAACCTGTTGCCGGTAACCATCGGCAACATCATCGGCGGGGCGCTGATGGTCGGTCTGGTCTACTGGTTGGTTTATTTGCGGAATCGAAAGCCATAACGAAATCCCCACATGACTTGTAGGAAAACATCAGGTGATGATTGTATTCCTACAAGTCATTAATATTATTTTTACTTTGTGACAATCAACCCGCGTGCAAATGATAAATGCCACTTCAAGTCAAGACCCTTCAATGATACAAAATTAGTAACGACCATTGACAATGAATTTTTGGACATGAATGGAAACCCTCTGATGAAGGATGAACTTCTTCAAGCCTACCACACCATTCCGTGGTTCTTCGATCTGAAACCAAAACAGTTGGAGAGCCTGGTCGCCATTTCCCAGCTTAATCAATATGCCGAGGGTGAAGAATTATTTAGCGAGGGTGAAAGGGCTGATGGCATTCATATCGTTTTGGATGGTCAATTCCAGATCGAAATGGTTATCCCCTCACGCGGTCAATTTCGAGTATTTGTTGCTGAAACGCTGGATGTACTGGGTTGGTCCAGCCTTACACCGGTCGTACGTCAGCGTATTGCTACTGTTCGAGCCATTGTCCCCTCCCGGGTGATTTCGATGGATGGGGAGAAGCTTCGAAAATTATGCGAAGAAGACCACGACTTGGGTTATATCATTATGAAACGGGTGGCCAACGTGGTAGCCAGTCATTTCCTAACCACACGTCTTCAATTAATGAACCAAATTGTCGATCTTTCAAAGGATACATCGGCACATCGTTAAAAAGACAGGCTGTCTAATTCGGACAGTTTTAGTAGTATAATCAATCTTATGCACGAACTAGTGGTCACAGAGAATATCTTGAATATTGCAACTTGCCATGCCAACCAGGCATCTGCACAGCGAGTGACAGACATCCATATCACCCTTGGTCAATTGTCCAGTATTGTGGATGATTCAGTCCAATTCTACTGGGACATCATCAGCAAGGGAACTGTATGCGAAGGGGCAATTCTGCGCTTTAACCGGATACCAGCTGAAATGGCATGCCTGAGTTGTGGTCAGCAATATTATTTGGATGAAGCTGGTTTACAACCCTGTCCATCCTGTCAAAGCACGCAAATAAAATTAATAGCCGGAGATGAATTCTGGTTGGATAGTATTGAAATTGAACAAAAACAACCCTTGCTGGAGGAGTAATGCGCGTTCCTATTGTTGAAAAAATACTCAACGCCAATGATCAGGTTGCGGAAATTAATAAAAAAAAGTTGGATGATGCTGGAGTCTATGCGATCAATCTGATGGCATCCCCCGGATCCGGGAAAACAAGCCTGATCCTGCAAACAATCCATTCACTGGCTCCATCCCTTCAAATTGGTGTCATCGAGGGCGATACGGCTCCGGTCACCATTGATGCCGATAAAATCCTGGCAGCCGGCATGCCTGCAGTGCAGATAAATACCGGTGGTGAATGCCATCTGGACGCCGTGATGATTGATCAAGCAATCAGCTCCCTCCCATTGAATGATCTTGATCTTCTCATCGTGGAAAATGTCGGTAATCTCATTTGTCCGGCTGCCTTTAATCTGGGTACCCACGCGAATGTCCTTATTGCCAGTGTTCCCGAAGGCGATGACAAGCCGTATAAATATCCCAACATTTATCGTGGGTTGGAAGTATTAATTATTAATAAAATCGACCTGCTTCCATACGTTTCGTTCAACATGGATTATTTCCGCCAGGGTGTTGAAATGCTGAACCCCGGTTTGGTCACATTCCCGCTATCCTGCAAGACTGGCGATGGCATGGCTGGCTGGGCTGAGTGGATCAAACAACAGGTTCTGTTGAAGAAAAAAGGATGAAGCAGGATCTGACAGCCTTGCGGATTGAAATCTGCGGAATTGTCCAGGGGGTTGGCTTTCGCCCATTCGTTTATAACCTTGCAGACCGTTTAAATCTCACCGGTTGGGTGCGGAATACATCCTCCGGCGTGGAGATTGAAATTAACGGCGAATCCC
>CALMHE010000519.1 GCA_937863865.1 uncultured Anaerolineaceae bacterium
TCCTGGGGCTGGGGTTGATGCTCTGGATGCCCGAAACCAATTTCCACCCCATCCCGGCGGAAGACCGCACATCCTGGCAGCAATTTTTTCACACCATCCGGCAGGGAGGCAGGCTGATTCAGCGCCGACCGCTGCTGATGGGTATGCTGGCAATCGGGATTTTCTACGGGTTGTATTCGGAAGGTTTTGACCGGCTTTCGGATGCCCTGCTGCTGGAGCGGTTCACCTTCCCACAAGTGGAAGGGTTGCCGCTGGTAACGTGGTTCGCCCTCATCGGCGCAGCGGGCAACCTGGTAAGCGCTGCCGGTACCGCTGTGGTGGAGCGGTTGAAGCTGACCCTCCCCCGCCAACTGGCTGTGGGATTGGGGTTTGCAACCCTGGCAATCATCAGCGGGCTGGCTGTCTTTGCAATCAGCCGGAACCTGGCGCTTTCAATATCCATGATCTGGTGGATTGGCATGCAGCGCCGGATTGCAGCACCGCTGTACACCACCCTGGTCAATCACCAGCTTGATCCGCAGGTGCGCGCCACCGTCCTCTCCATGAGCAGCCAGGTGGATGCCATCGGTCAGATAACCGGTGGACCGCTGGTGGGCGCCATTACACAGGCAGTAGGGATTCAAAATGGATTGCTTTTTTCAGCAGTCTTGCTGACACCTGCCCTGCTATTGCTGGTGTGGCAAATTTCCCGCCTGCCGCGCCGGGGTTTGCCATCCGCCACTGGAAATCCTTCCAATTAATAGGATCGTTTGTTAAAGAAATATTGGAACTTTCGCGGTGTGACTTGTCAACTGGACTGAACCGGCGTAGAATTACACTGCGATTCTTCCGAACCTGTTTCGCGGAAAAATGAGGTGACTTGTATGCCGGTTTATACATATCGGTGCGAAAACTGCGGCGTTCAGTTCGAGCAAACCCAAAAATTTACAGATAATCCGTTGACGGTCTGCCCGGAATGCGGCGTTCCTGCGCTCCATAAAGTCTATCAACCGGTTGGCATTGTCTTCAAAGGCTCCGGCTTTTATGCAACCGATCACCGCTCGCCATCCGGCGCGCCCCGCACGCATGCCTCCCATTCCTCCGAGGAGAAGGCAGCTTCCTCTGAAGAAAAAAGCGATGTGAAGGTGAAGGAAACGCCCAAGCCCGCCGAGACCAAGACCGCCTCGGAATCCTCAAAATCCAGCGAGTAAATCCCATGTCCTATCCCCACGATTCAACACTGCCCCGCCCCCTGGGGGATGATTTGATTCTACGGCGCTCCACGGCTGCCGATGCAGACCGACTGGGGGCATTTAATGAGTGGATTCATACAGCAGATGACGACCCGGAGGA
>CALMHE010000520.1 GCA_937863865.1 uncultured Anaerolineaceae bacterium
AGAATGACCTGATCACTTTTCATCAAGCCATCCCCGGAGAAACTATCCGGTGTGATATTGATAATGCCCATGATATAGGTGTGTGAACCAAAGGGGGGAAGAGATGTGAATTTCATATTGTTGAAAATCTATTTACTCCGGTGGGATTAATTTCAGAAAGTAATTGGCGTATGGTTTTATTTAGTTGTGGATGAATAAAATCAGGTGCCAGGTCAGCGAGGGGCACCAGAACAAAGGCGCGTTCCGTCAGACGGGGATGGGGAATTGTCAAACGTTTGGTTGTGTAGACTCGATCCCCATAGAACAGGATATCCAGGTCAATCAAGCGGGGGCCGTATCGGAAGGTGGGGGTACGACCGATTTGCACCTCCAACTGTTTCAACCAGTTGAGGAGTTGCAGAGGAGTCAGGACTGTTTCCGCCTGGATCACTTGGTTTAAAAAAGGGGGTTGATCTGTGTACCCCCAGGGCTCGGTTTCATAGATGAGTGATGTTTGCACAATGGTCATATGCAAAGCAAGTTCCCTGGCAGCCTGTTGCAGATTCATGGCTCGATTTCCCAGGTTGGTACCCAACCCAAGGAAAGTGGTAATCGGAGTTTTTGTCATCCAGTTAACATCCCCGCATGGCATTGATCAGGTCAGCCAGCATGCCATAGGCGGTTGTATCAGGATCTGGATTGCTCTCAACGATTCCCAGACCGGGCAGAACATCCGTGGTGAATTGAACGTATGAACTCGTTCCGTTGATGGCGTACAATGGGGAGGAGGGTGTTATTCTTTGGGGGCCGACGCTGGCTTCCAATAAACGGGGACCTTGCCGCCGGGCAGTACAGACCAACTTCCACCGTTCACCCGATGCTTTGGCATCTGCAATCATTTCAGGTGTTATGCCGCGGATACCCTCCCGTTCCACTTCCTGCGGCTTGAGGGGGATGCCCATGATCACGGTGGACAGGGCAGCCACCTTGATGGCGGCATCCCAGCCGTCGATATCAGCACTGGGATCAGTTTCGGTAATCCCAATGGATTGCCCATAGGCGATGGCTTCGTCCAGTGTTTTACCTTCCTCCAACATGCCCAGTAGAAGATTCGTGCAGGAATTTAAAATGCCCTGGAAGGAAGTCACGTTCACCAAAGGAAGTGGTTCTCTGAATAATGAGAATATGGGAGCTCCATCCATCACGGCTGACTCAAACAAAAAACGGCGTTTGCGGCTGTCTGCCAAGGCAGTTAATTCGTGGTAGCCATGCACCACTGGACCTTTATTGGCTGTGATGGCATGCATGCCCTTGTAAATACCAGTTCGCAGATATGTAAGAGCCGGTTCGCCAGTATGATGGTTGACCGGGGTGGTTTCCATGATGACTTGAGCCGGACAGGCATAAATAAACTCCACGGGGTCGACAGGTGGTGGATTGGCGGAAAGGGTGTCCAATGGAAGACCATTCTTCACCAATTCCAAGGCTCGAGTTAATTGAATACCTGCCGGATCAATGGCGCATCCATGCCGATTGGTGAGAATTCCGTTGACCTGAATATTCCAACCAAATTGGGTTCGCAGTTCCGGTTGCTTGCGCAGGATCAGGCGTGCCAGCGCCCGACCGACATTGCCAAAACCAACCAGAAGCAGGGAAATATTTTTTTCTGAAAATTGTGCCACCATTTTTCACATCCTTTTCTTGATTAATTCAAGGTGTTCCTCCCTGATTATACCTTCGTGCCATGGATGGCACGCCATTAAACAGGCGGGAAAGGATAGGCACGATGGTTCTTTTCCGGATAAGGAAATCGGGCAAAATCGACAAGATCCATTGCCCTTCGTTTCAATGCTCGGATCTCGGAAGGTGAAATCAATCGTATAAGTTCCTTATTTAAATCACTTTCCACAGTGTCCAATAATAAAATCAAACGGGACATATCATTGAGTAAATCATCCGGGATCAATTCACCCGCAAAATCCCATATGACCGTTCGTAGTTAGTAATCTGTGTGGAAACAGAGACCGTGATCGATCAACCAGATATGATCCTGGGAATCAAGCAGAATATGTCCTCCCTTTCGATCTGCATTGTTGATCATAAGATCAAGCAAGACCACGTCCTTCAATTTTTGCCGGTGGTTTTCATCCAGAGTAAAGTAATTAATATTGGGATCATGGTCAATAAACAACTGTAACGAACCGGGTCCAGCCGGTAGGTTTTTCTTTCTGAAGACAGTTGGTGGAACAAGCTCCCAATTCAGGTGACGGTTGACCACATAGGTTGCTGTTTCACGTTTAGCCAGGGTATGGGCTGGAAAATCCCATAATGGCAGTTCACCCCGGATGGGTTTATAAACGATGGGCAGATGAATACCCTCATGCTTTACCCAACCCAGGAAGGCATAATTTGATCCCCTGGGAAATTGTCCCTGCAGGATGATCTCACCCCGCTTGAGTGCGGTGAGAATGGGTAATTCGGATTGGTGGGGCATATCCAAAAATAAATTATGGTTTATAACAATAAAGCCAGAAGTTCCCGTGCAGGATTAATGTTTATGACCATTCTTCTTTGGGCAAAAATGTCCTTCAGGTTCCATCGGTTCACCACATTGCGGACAGATGGGACGACCACGGCTGATGATTTCGATACCCCAGTTCGCCAATTGTAAAATTTGATCTCTACTGCACCAAAATCGTACTGTGTCTGCATCCTCAGGAATCATATCCGGAACAACAATTTCCTTTAAAATGAGGCAAATTAAATCCCGATCCGTATCATAAGCCAATCCCATTTCTCCCACACGGAATAATGGATCCAAGGGGAGTGGTATGTGCATGGAATCTTCCACATAATTACCACTGGCAGGAGCGAGATTGGAGAATTTTTTCCGAATTTCAGTCAGGAACTGCATCATGCCATTGACCAGGGATTGTAATTGTAATTTCTCGATGAGTAACGTAATTGTGGTTTCATCGTTTTTACCCTGTATATAGAAAACCCGTTTTCCAGGTTGTCCAATGGCATCCGCCGTCAGGTGGTAAGTGGGATTTAATTCTATTTCAATTTTTAGCATGACGGCTGGTCTCCTTACAGACTAAAAAAATAAATTCTTTAAAAACATATTTTATGGATGGGTTGTTGGCTGAAGCAAACCTGATACCCATTCCACCTTTTCAACCGGACATGTATAACCCAATAATTTTTGTTCAAGGTCAGTCAAAATCTGTGCTGAGCCGCTGGTGAAACATCGAATTTCACCTCTTCCTTCCACATTCCAGCCATTATTTTGCAACAGGCGCTGGGTTTGACGGGCGATGGCAGGTGCAGGATCGATGACCCGTACCTCCGGACCAACGATTTCTTCTATGATTGGAATTACAAATGGATAATGCGTACATCCTAAAACCACTGTATCAATCCCTTTTGCCAGCATCGGTTTCAAGGCGGTTGAGAGAATATGATATGTTTTGGAACCCTCCATCCGACCGGCTTCAATTTCTGAAACCAATCCGGGGCAATCATTCTGCAGGATAATCACGTTTTTAGCAAATCGTTCCACGACGGAGGCATATAAAGCTCCCTGGAATGTAGCCGGAGTGGCGAGTACCCCTACGACCCCGCTGCGGGTTTGTTCGGCAGCAGGTTTCACAGCCGGCTCCATTCCCACGAAGGGCACCTGGGGAAATATTTTGCGTAAGTAATGAAGAGCAGCTGCTGAGGCGGCATTACAAGCCACAACGATTATCCCGGCTCCCTGATCCAGAAGAAACCGGGTAATCCCTTCGGCAAACCCCCTTACTTCCTCCAGGGTGCGGGGACCATAAGGAACATGTGCCTGGTCAGCCAGGTACAGAATGGATTGTGCGGGCATTAACTCACGAATCGCCCGCAGGACAGATAAACCGCCTACACCTGAATCGAATATTCCGACAGGAATCGGGCGGGTTGATTTCATTGGGTAGTTACTCCGAAGCGGCGTGCACCAAAGAAGAAAATAACCCTTGCATGGGTTCGGAATTGATTAACCATTCTGGATGCCATTGTACACCCAAAGCATATGGATGATCAGATATTTCCACTGCTTCTATCAATCCATCAGGTGATGTTGCCGAAATTCGCAAGCCTTCAGCTGGAATATGAATTCCCTGGTGATGCAAGCTGTTTACAGAAGTGGAGTTTGTTTTTAATATGGAAAATAACCGGCTGTGTTTTTCCACTGTTATTTTGTGAGCCATCAGATCCCTGGGATGACCGGGGAACCAATCATGTCTGAGGGCACCTGGCAACTGATCGGCAATATCAGTATACAAAGTGCCGCCGAGAGCAATATTGAACACCTGAATTCCGCGGCAGATGCATAAAAAGGGAATACCAGCCGTGATGACAGCCTTAATCAGTGCTATTTCCAATTCGTCCCGTTGCTGATCAACATCATAAACAGAGGGATGTGGGTTGCCATTAAACAGTGCAGGATGAATATCCCCCCCACCGGTGAAGAGAATACCATCCAGGTGGGATACATGGTTGATCAATTGGTCAATGGGAAGTGAAGAGGGAATCATTACGGGTGTACCACCAGCCCGAAGAATGGCATGTACATAAGCTTCAGATACGGCATGTGTGGGCATGGGGCTGTCTGGATCGATGCGTTTGGTTGTAATACCAATGAGTGGAATCATAATTATTATTCTGGTCTGTTGATGATACTGAAAAAGGGTATAGCGAGTTCGCTATACCCTTGCTAATTTATTATTCGCGGTTCAGGAAAATTTTTGCTTGAGCCGGGCTCTCTTCCCCGTGCGTTCCCGCAGGAAGAACAAACGTGAACGGCGGATTTTATTATGCCGTTCCACAACTACCTTTGCAATCCGGGGTGAGCGGGTAAGAAACGTACGTTCCACACCAATCCCGTTGCTCGCAATGCGGCGGACGGTAAAGGTGGAATTGGTACCATTATTATGAATAAACAGAACGGTCCCGCGGAATTCCTGGATGCGTTCCCGGTTACCTTCACGAATTTTTACCTGCACACTAACTGTATCGCCTGTCCGAAGTTGTGGAACATCGGGGTTCACAGGTGCATCAATTGATTTCATTATATCTTCCATCGTTCACAAACCTTCTTAAAGTAATCAGTCTCTCAGGGTAGCGCGAGGCGAAATTATATCATGTGTTTCCGTGGAAGACAAGGTAATTATTCTGAAAATAATTGACTGAAATTTATTCATCCCACCGTTTTAATAAGTCCGGAAGATGTTCCAGGGCACCAGATGGGGGGTGAATCCCAAGCTGGTCGCGCATCCTGTCGACGCGTGCCACAAATCGTAGGACGCTGGAATCCCGGGGTGGCAGAAGTGACAGTTCGGATGTGGAATTGGTCAAATCGAGAATCTCCCGGGCAAGTTCCAGGATGGGTGTGCTGATGCCGCTTCCCACATTGATGGGCTCCTCCAGTTCCGGATGATTGGAGGATGAGATCAGGGCTTGTATGACTTGTTCGATCCAGATGAAATCCAAAACTTGTTGTCCGCCAAAGACCGGCAGAGGGCGGCATGCACGCGCCTGTTTTATCCAAATGGGGATCACACGATCCCGGTCCCGCGGACCATATACATTTGTTAATCGCAGGATTACCACTGGCAATCCATAATCCTTGCGAAATATTCGGCAATACATTTCCGCGCTGATTTTACTGGCACCATAGGCATTTGTAGTTAATAATGGTTGATCTTCGTCCACCGGCAGATGCCGGGGTTCACCGTACACTTCCCTGGAGGATGAAAATACCATGCATTTAATGTGTTGCCTGTGGGCAGCTTTCAGGACATGATAAGTACCCACAACATTGGTATAAAAGGTCGTGTCCAGGTCCCGGGTCGCATTGACTACATTGGATTGAGCACCGAGGTGGAAAACCATTTCGCAACCTCGCATGGCAAGGATCACCTGATCTTCATTTCTCAAATCTCCCAGGATAAATTCAATGCGCGGGTTTTGCCGGTGTCTGGTCAGGTTTTCCATCCGACCGTGAGATAAATTATCAAACAAAACAAGTTCGTCTCCCCTGTCTGCCAAAAAAT
Source organism: uncultured Anaerolineaceae bacterium (assembly GCA_937863865.1). Taxonomy (GTDB): domain Bacteria; phylum Chloroflexota; class Anaerolineae; order Anaerolineales; family Anaerolineaceae; genus CALMHE01. The sequence continues at coordinate 6,063 of CALMHE010000520.1, forward strand.
CAACCAGATGGCTTCCGATGAAACCTGCAGCACCTGTAATCAGGGTTTTCATAATATCATCCTCTTTTTGGAGATTGGCTTGTGATAAATTCATTATATTGATTTTCCATTTAAAAATCATCCCATATGAGGGTGGATTTTTTTGGAAAAAAGAGAGGCGTAAAGATAAATCTTTACGCCTCATGATTGTCTTTCGATTGAAAATTAGTGGGTGTTGACTCCCCGTCCGACACCAAAATAGGTAAATCCCATGTCTCGGGCACGATCCGGATCCCAAATATTTCTTCCATCCACCAGGATGGGTTTGTGCATCAATTGATACAATCGCTGCATGTCAAGCTGTTTAAATTCATTCCACTTGGTGGCAAGTACCAGGGCATCGACACCTTCAGCAACCTCATAAGGATTATGGCATAGGTGGACACCCTGTAAAATCTTAGAGGCGTTGTCCATCGCCTGGGGGTCGTATGCTTTAACAATTGCGCCTTCATTTTGTAACAGGTGGATGACTTCAATAGCAGGTGATTCGCGGATGTCATCCGTATCAGGTTTAAATGAAATCCCCAAAACACCAATCGGACGGTCATTTAAACTGCCCAACACCTTGCGCAGTTTAAAAACCACACGCCTGCGCTGGTTTCGGTTGATTTCCATGACAGCCTGCAATAATTGTGGTTGGGTGCCATGCAGCACTGCCATATGTGCCAGGGCTTTTACGTCTTTGGGGAAACAACTGCCACCCCAGCCAAGTCCTGCTTCAAGAAAAGCAGGTCCAATCCGCTTATCCAGACCCATTCCACGGGCTACTTCCAGAACATCAGCTCCAAGTTCTTCACACACGTTGGCGACTTCATTGATAAATGAGATCCGGGTTGCAAGGTAGGCGTTTGAAGCATACTTGATCATCTCGGCAGTTCGCAGGTCGGTTATGAGTATTGGACAATCAAGGGGTGCATATAATTCAGCCACCATGCGGGCGGCATTCCTGTTTATACAACCCAAAACGACTCGGTCAGGTTTCATGAAATCATTAATTGCAGAACCTTCCCGGAGAAACTCGGGATTCGAAACCACATCGAAATCGAGGGGTTTACCGGCACGGCGTTTACGGATGATATCAGAGACCCAGTCTCCCGTTCCAACCGGAACGGTTGATTTATTGATGACAATGATGGGATGGTTGACAAGATCAGCTATACTTTCTGAAGCCTGTCGGACATATTGTAAATCGGCTTCACCCTCTGACCCCGATGGAGTACCCACTGCAATGAATGCAAATTCAGCATCAGCCAATGCCTCGGAGTAATCCGTCGTGAAAGACAGGCGACCGGCTTTAATATTTTGTGAAACAATCTGTTCCAGACCAGGTTCATAGATGGGCATCTCATTTTGTTTCAGCTTCTCAATCCGGTTGAAATCCACATCCAGGCAGGTAACCTGATTACCAAGATCAGCAAAACATGTTCCAGTTACAAGTCCGACATAACCTGTCCCTATGACGCATAATTTACTCATGTTGTGCACTCCTTATATAATGATTATCACTTGGGCATGGATGGATGTCAAGGTAAAGGGGGATGGATGATTACGGAAAAAGATGACCTGATTTTCCCCAATGGTAAGGAAAGATTAGTATAATTGCTGTCAGTTTGCATCATTTAAATAATATGACGGTCAACGTCATAATAATTTTATCTTAAAAAAATATAAATAAGGAGTGCATAATGGCTGCGGAAATCTTGGATGGTGTGGCAATTGCTGAACAGGTACGCATGAATGTCAAGAAAGAGGTTGAAGAATGGGTGGCGTCTGGAAAACCAACTCCGGGTCTGGCGACGGTTTTGGTGGGGGATAACCCCGCCTCTGCTGTTTATGTACGCTCAAAGCAGAAAGCCTGCGCCGAGGTGGGTATTACATCTTATGGACGGATATTACCTGCAACTGCAACCCAGGAAGAGGTTGAAAACCTGGTAAAGGAATTGAATGCTGATCCGATGGTTAATGGGATTCTGGTTCAATTACCACTGCCTGCCGGGTTGGATGAAGAGCGCGTTCTGAATGCAATCAGCCTGGAAAAGGATGTTGATGGTTTCCATCCAGTCAATATTGGTCGATTGGCGCAAAAAGGACGAAATCCACTGTTCATCCCCTGTACGCCAGCGGGATGCATGTATATGCTGAACAAAGTGATGCCCTCCCTCGAGGGTGTCAACGCAGTGGTCCTGGGACGTTCCAACATCGTGGGCATGCCTGTGGCACTCCTGCTTGTGCGGGCGAATGCAACTGTAACCATTTGCCATTCGCGCACGAAGGATCTGCCCTCCGTGGTTCGGTCAGCGGATGTGCTGATTGCCGCCGTGGGTCGGGCTGAAATGGTGCGCGGTGATTGGGTTAAGCCTGGTGCGGTTGTGATTGATGTCGGAATCAACCGCGTGGATGATCCCACCCGACCGCGGGGTTATCGCCTGGTGGGTGATGTTGCGTATGACGAGGTAAAGGAAGTTGCCAGCCATATCACCCCTGTTCCGGGTGGTGTGGGACCAATGACCATCGCCATGTTGTTAACCAACACCATGCAAGCTGCCAAAATTGCCCACGGGTAATCTGGATAAATAGTAAAGAATAAAAGAGCCAACTGCAGGTTGGCTCTTTTTGTTTTTCCAGTATGATCTTTATCAGGTTTAAAGTGGTTGTCTGACAATTGACAATTATCAGGGAAAACGTTACACTTGTACCATTCCAGGAGTTTATCATCTGTTTTATTCCCCAAAGAGGAAAAAATGTCCACACTTCTCATCAAGAATGCCACTCTTCTGGTGACCATGGACGGCAATCGCCGTGAGATTCCAGATGGAGGTTTGTATATTCGGGATGGGTTTATTGAAAAGGTCGGGGTGACTGATACTCTGCCTTATCATGCTGATGAAGTCCTTGAGTTAAAAGACCATATCATACTGCCCGGGTTGATCAATACTCATCACCATTTTTATCAAACACTCACCAGGGTGGTTCCAGCTGCACAAAATGCCAATCTTTTCAACTGGTTGAAAACCCTTTACCCAATCTGGGCTCGCATGAACCCAGAAGACATCCACATTTCAACCAAAACAGCCCTGGCTGAACTGGCGCTCTCAGGCTGTACAACCGCATCTGACCACTTGTACCTCTTCCCTAACGGCTCAAAGCTGGATGATGAAATTGAAGCTGCCAGTCAAATAGGTTTGCGCTTGCATGCTTCCCGCGGTTCGATGAGCCTGGGTGAATCCCAGGGTGGGCTGCCACCTGACAGCGTTGTAGACGATGAAGAGACCATCTTAAAAGACAGCCAACGGTTAATCGAACAATACCACGACCCCAAACCTGGCTCCAAAGTGCAGATCGTGCTGGCGCCCTGCTCCACCTTCAGCGTCACCACCGACCTGATGCGCCAGTCTGCCCACTTGGCACGCGCATACCACGTACACCTGCACACCCATTTGGCTGAGACAGAGGACGAGGAAGCTTTCTGCCTAGAGATGTTTGGCCATAAACCCGTTGCTTACATGCAGGAAGTGGATTGGATTGGCCCAGACGTTT
>CALMHE010000521.1 GCA_937863865.1 uncultured Anaerolineaceae bacterium
CATCACGACAGCCAGGGTGAGCATCAGCATGCCGCTGATCAGTTTAAGCAGGCGACCCTGCTTTTCCTCCAGGCGGCTGGTTTTTAAGGTGACAACTGCCGAGAAGAAGATCAACAGCTCATCCAGCTGGTAAATCAACATGTACAGCAAAAGGAGAGCCAGAAACACTGGAATTGTCACATTTTGGGCGCTGACCAGGTTGGACCAGAGGACCGGGAAACCCGCCGTGCAGGAAAACTCAACCAGCGAGACACCCGCCGCAAGCACAACTGTGGCACCTGCCAGCCCCCAAAAGGATTGGCTGGCATCCATCACGCGGCGGATGCCCCGGGCAATCCCAGTTTTTTTATCATCTGCAATGGTGAATGATATTCCCTCTTTGTACCAGAAGTAATCCTTGATGTTCACCAGGGCAAAAAACAGCGCCAGCAGGGCAACAACCACCTGGATCCAGCCCAGGAAACTGACCATTTTTAGAACACTGAACAAACCGGCGATGAATAGGGCGTAGACCAATGCGGTTACGGTGATAAAAATCAAACCGATCAACACCACCTTGCGCCGTGAGCCGGTATGCAACGTAAGAGTGAGCAGGATGGACAGAACCCAGAGGGAACAGGGATTGAAGCCATCCACGAATGAAATGAACAGTGTGCTGAGGAAGAGGGATGTGTGCGAGAGATCCACCTTGCCAAAGATGGGCAAATCAATTGTGTTTTCCTTGTCAAGCTCGGTTGGTTCGGAAGGGGTGGGGGTGACAACAATGGCGGGCTGGGGGGTAGGCTCTGGGGTTGGCTGCACGGGTTCATGGTTGACAATGCCCTCTCCGGGATCGGGGCAGCCATCCTTCAAACAGGTACGGATGACATCCTCGATGGCTGTGTTCATATCCTCTGTCCAGCCGACTGAGTAATACTGGGCAATGAAAAAGGTTGGAACACCGGATGGCTGAAAATTGTATTTTTCCGCCATTGAGGATAACAAATCCTGGTTAACCGTACTGTTATAAATTTCATACATATGGAGCTGCACGCCCGGGTACTTCTCCACCAGGCTTTCAAAATAAGGCTTTGCGATGGCGCAGTGCGGACAGCCTTCACCCCAGAAGAAATATATGTGCACCGGATGCGGGGAAGCCGGCGTCTGCGCCTTGACAGGTATGGGCACACCTGACAGGAACGCGATAAGGGACGCCAGAATTAGAAATCCATGCAGGGAGGTGAATTTAATTTTCATATCGCCCGTTGTTGTTAAGCCTGAAGTTAATGGAGCCTGTCTGTCAGATTGATTAATTTTCCATCCAAATATGCCTGGATGGCAGAGTCAATTTCAGTTAAATCGGTGACAACAGGTGTAATGTTAAGTTGGCGCAAACTCTCGTAGGCGCCCATTCCCATCCCGCCAGTGATGATCACCTGACAATCCTGGATGACATCCGCCATTTGAACATGTTTGCCATGAGAATGAGCGTCCTCACCATGTCCATGGTGGTGTTCTTCATGTTTCGGTTCCTGTGAAAACTGGCGATGCCCCGGTTTTTCCCGTAATTCCGTGGCGGTTACCCTGCCATTCCCGACAGTTGCCACCAGATAATATGAAGCCCGTCCAAAATGCTGGCAGATTGTTTTTCCATCATCCGTAACGACAGCTATTTTCATTTATTTTTCTCCTTTGACAGGGAAGACTCCCTGAAATGTCGTTCAATGGGTTTCTCATGCCGGTCTGCAGGGCAGATGACCAATAAAATCTGACAGCCAACACTGCCATCATTACGCCAGCGGTGGGGTAAATGAGCCTGGAAAACAAGGCTATCTCCGGGTTGCAGCAGATAGGCTCTCTCTTCGATTTCCAATGTCAGTTCACCGGAGAGGCAATATAAAAACTCATGCCCGGTGTGGACAATGACTGAAGATCCACTGCCAGCGCCGGGTGGAAGATTAACCAAAAAAGGTTGCACCGCATGGTCAATTAAATCTTTGCCCAGGTTGTGCATGGCAGCTCCGTGTAATATCGCCAGTGGACGCTGGCAAGCTCGGGTATGGACCACCTGTTCTGGTGCGTGTTCCAACTCAAAAAAAGCACCCATTTCCACTTCAAGGGCTCGCGCAAGCTGCTGCAGTGTGCTGACTGAAGGTGAGGATTTGCCATGTTCAATCAGGCTGAGTGTATTGATGTTTAACCCGCTCCGATCCGCCAACTCCCTCAAGGAAAAACCGGATTCATTCCGCAATTCCCGCAGGCGGATACCCACCAGTTCATCAGCGGATGGCTGGTGGATTTTGCTTTCAATATCCCGGGGTTTACTCATCATCTTAACCTGGCTGGGCATTTACCATTTTGATTGATTTAAATTCACAATATTATAGTACGATTTACGATATTTTACCAATATATTTATATACAATCACTCTTTCCATGATTTAAACCAGGAGAAATCCAAATATCTGGAAACCTTAATCCTTCAGGTACCCTCTGATTTGCCATGTCACCTCCATTCCAGTCAATGATATAATCCTTTTAATGAACCGATCGCTTACATTCCTAATCTTTTTCTGCATAGCCATCGCAATCCTGGCAGCCCTGTCAATCCCGGCAGCAGCGGATTATTCAGCCCAGGTGATTTACACCACTCCCACACCCCTCACGGATGGCAGAATCATCTACACGGTTAAATCGCTGGATACCTGCACCAGCGTGGCACTTTTGCATAACATCTCACTGGACCAACTCTACAACCTTAACCCATCCATCAAGGGGGAATGCAACCTCATCATCGGTCAGGAACTGTTGATTGCCATCGTCACCCCGGAACCCACTTCCGAGATGGTTCTCACACCCACCCTGGAACTGCCCACCCCGACACCATTGAAAAGCACCGCCCGGATCTGCATCTATCTTTTCAACGATCTGAACGGCAATGCCCGCGCGGAAGCCGATGAACTGCCCCTGGCGGGTGGCGCTGTCAGCATCACCGACCGGACCGGATCGGTTTCTCTGACCGGTCAGACCACCGCAGATGGCAAACCGGTCTGTTTTTTGGATGTGGCGGTCGGATCCTACAATGTCAGCGTGGCACCCCCCCAGGGATACAACCCCACCACCAACATGAACTATCCACTCACCCTCAAGGCGGGCGATCAATCCACATTGGACTTCGGAGCCCAGGTGAGTGCACTCGCCCAACCGGTTTCCCCCTCCGGAAGCGGCAGGTCACCCCTGCTGGCTATCATCGGCAGCCTGGTTTTGCTGGGTGGCATCGGTCTGGCAATCTATGCCCGCCGTTTTAAGGCTTAGAAACTCTGGTCTGGTTCGTTAATCCGTTCTTCCTTCCAGACATCCCCTTCGTTGTGATATCCGGCTCGCTCCCAAAAACCCGGACGGTCATCGGATAGGAACTCCAAACCGCGCAGCCACTTGGCGCCTTTCCAGAAATACGGTGTCATCAGGTCGGTGCGCCCGGGGATGAAACCCACCACCCCCCGTAGCGGATAGCCGTGTTCGGGCGTGATGGGTTCGCCATTGTAATGGGTCGCCATCAGGAAGTTCTCCGCCAGGGTGGTTTCCAACGGCAGGTTGGCGGTGAAACCATGCTCGGCATGCTGCAGAACAAAGCGGGCAGCCGGTAAAGGTTTGACCAGCCCAAGTTCCACCAGCGTGCGGACGGATACACCCTCCCATTCCATGTCGAATTTGCTCCAGCGCGTCACACAGTGGATGTCCATCTTCAAGCGGGTGCGCGGCAGCTGGTTGAATTCATCCCAGCTCAATCGCATGGGTTTTTCAACCTTGCCCCAAACTCTGAAATCCCAAGCCTGTGGATCAAACGGGGGTACGGAACCATAATGCAGGATTGGAAATTTTTGAGTCAACGACTGACCGGGTGGCAGCCGTCCTTCAGCACGCATTTGATCCTCATCCTGCTTGCGGCGAAAATAATCGTCGAACATCATCGATTCTCCTGCTGTTGATCATACTGTATTTACGAAGGAGTTACAATCCTAAAAATCGGTTCATTTCAGCTGACCTGGTTCAATATTTTGTTCCCCTCCATCCTACTGTATAATTTGAGGGAGCTTTCTTCTACCATTTCCTGCTTCCGGATTTAATTTTGGGTATCCCATGAGCCAACCCCCACAATCCTCCCACTCCCGCAAGGGCGTTTTGCTCCTGCTGGCTGCCCTGTTGTGGACTTTGTTCGTTCTCATTTTCTACTACTATGTCCACAAACCCATCGATCCCGGATTATTCCTGGCAATCCTTGCCATGGCATTGGACCTGGCATTGGGGCTGGGGATCGTTATCCTGGCTGGCGGCATCGGGCGGAAAATCAGCCATTTTGATTCCCTCTCCCCCCTGGAACGATCTGCTGTACAGGCAGGTCTGGGGGCGCTGGTTTTTGGTCTGTTATTCTTTTTCCTTGGTACCGCACATCTCTATTACCGGCTGGCATTCTGGTTGATCTTCGTGGCTGGCATCGTGTTTTTCCGGCGTGAGATGTCCGGCTGGTTGAAGGACATTGCCACCATCAGGGAAGGCTGGACCACCGGCAGCAAATTGCAGCGCTTCGTGATTGTGAGCATCCTGCTTTTTTGTGGCATCCAGTTGATCTATTCGCTTGCCCTGCCGGTCAAGTGGGACGCGCTGACCTATCACCTCGAAATCCCCCGTCAATATCTCAATGCCCACTCACTGGCGTTTATCCCGCAGAATCCATACTGGGGACATCCACAAACCGCAGAAATGATCAGCACCTTTGCCATGGGCATGTTCCGCAGCCAGACAGCCGGGGTAGCCAGCTGGGGATTTTGCATGGTTTTTTTCGCAGGCATGCATGGTCTGGCTTCCCGGTTCTACAACCGGTTCACCTCACACGAAGCCAGCCGGGAAGGAGCATGGATCACTCTGGCAGCACTGTTGGCAGGATACACTGTCCGTTACCTGCCGGGATGGGCATACTCCGATCTGCTGGCAGCTTTGCTGGGGCTTTCAGCTTTGATTCTGTTTCTGCACTGGCTGGATGAGCACCAATCCCAATTATTTTTCTGGATGGTGATCCTTGCCAGTGGAGCCGTGACCATAAAATGGACGGAAGGGGTGTTGCTGACAGGCATCCTGCTCTGTCTGCCATTCATCCAAAAAAAGGCGCCTGTCACCTGGAAACTGCTGTTTTTATCGGGGGCAGCAGCCTTGCTTGTCGTCTCACCCTGGCTGGTAAAAAACTGGCTCGCCACCGGGAATCCATTTTTTCCTTTCCTTTTTCCGACTGAGGGTTTCAGCGCCATCCGCCTTGCAGCTGCCAACCCCGGTTACCGGGGGAGGGAACTTTGGAGCCGAATCTTACTGCCATTCTCCATGACTTTCATGGGGGTGGTTACCGCCGCCGGTTCCTCCGCCGACCCGGGT
>CALMHE010000522.1 GCA_937863865.1 uncultured Anaerolineaceae bacterium
GTGCTATCGTCCGAATTGCAAGGGTTCTCAAAGAGTCAGTAGCATATTTTCCTCGTCCGACCGGGGCAATATTGTGAGCCTCATCAATAATAAGAATATCAAACCGGCGGGGATAACGGGGTTCATCATCAGCTGGAAGCAATTCCTTGAATAACCGCATGGGTCGATCGCGTTTCAGAAAGTCTATGGACGTGATCAGCCGAGGAAAATGCGACCATGGATTCGTGTGTATCCCACGAGTCCGGCGTAAAGTTCGCATAAGATCTGAGTCAACGATACGAAATTCCAGGCCAAATTTTTCCCGCATCTGATCACGCCACTGGATTTGTAAGGAAGATGGGCAAACAATCAACACTATTTGCGCGCGATTGCGGAGAAGCAATTCCTGAACAATTAATCCAGCCTCAATCGTTTTTCCAAGACCAACATCATCAGCAATCAACAAGTTAGCTCGAGGCATCTGAATGGCGCGCACAAGAGGATCAAGTTGATAATCTTCAATGGTGATCCCGCTCCGAAATGGTGATTGCAGAGCTCGAACATCTGCAGAGCTGATCGCACCCCATCGTACCGCATTAAGAAAAGCATCAAATTTCGCGGGAGGGTCAAATCCGGAGGGATTCGGCAGTCCTGATTTTTCATTTACCCTCGCATTCACTTCAAGCTCCCAAATAACTTGAAGTGTCTCACCCATGGCATCATCTTCAATGGAACTGAGCGTTACAAGGTGATGATAGGAATTTCGACTTTGGGTTAACACGTCATAGGGGATGGCGCTCTGTTGGACATCTGCTACCGCATAACGTCGTTGGCGCACTGTAACAATTTGACCAATTTCAGGAGGTGGTGCAATTACTGTGGGATGGATCATGGTTGGTTATTAAAATGGGGTCATGGAGAGAAATGATCAAGACATTTTCAGCAGTCAATTCAAAAAAAGGGAGATTAATTTATGCAAAAAAGTGGTTCAGATATTCGTACCACCCAAAAAAGAATCTAAAATTAAGTATACACAAGAATGCGGATAATGGCACACGATTACTTCGGCGACGTGATATTGATCGTCCGATCAGTGGATCACCCTGCCCCACAAGGTTTCGTAGAGGTGTCCCCTTTGAAGATTAATGATTGGCATCGCTATTTTGCCACCGAGGTGTTTCTATTCTCTTTCCACATGGTGGAATAAGTATGTCCATGATTGGATCCTATGTGGAGATCACCACATCAATTTCCAGGCACATTCCGGACAGGGTCCACCCACAACAGAAGATCAACGATGCACATCGGACAGCAAATGGAGTGTTGTTCTCCAGGGTGATCGGATCATCAACTGCCACTGCTGAGCGTCTACAGAGGGTTCAACAATAGGAAAAGGTTGCACCAGGTGCAAGCTTATGCAATTCCATGTGGAGATTGTCAAATTAGGTTGAAGTTTGAGCCGGAAAAATTTCCCGCACTTCCAATTAACACTTAAGTACTCTTTCCCCTGGCATCAATGGAGATCATTCTTTCAAGAGTCATATTTCGAAACCCATACACTTCATCCACCAGATTTGTTACAACACAGGCATGGTTGGGGATGATCGCAATCCTGTCACCTATCCGCAATCGATGTGGTTCCTTGCTTTTGATAAAACCATGCTCTTCATTCAGCTTGAAGAGTTGTAAATCTTGTCTTCCAACCACAAATCCATAGTTACTGCCTGTACTTGGGAATGAATCGCTCGATAATGATTTTGTGCCTGCGTCGATAATTGCAGTATATTCATTGGGGATGGAGACTATGGTTGCAATCACCCGCAATGCACAATCTTCCACCGCAACCCGGTCGAAATAAAGCTGGGCACAGTCATTAAATATGTAATTTCCTGCCCGAATCTCAGTGAGACCTTCCAGACACCATGGTACTTTCCCTGATACCGTATTACCACCACTCAAGATGGTAATATTAAATCCATCGGCTTCCAATAATTGTTTGGTGACAAGTAATTCATCTCTTTCAAGATATGAAACTCTTTGGATACCTTCCAAAGTATGTTCGGCATAATTTCTTCCTGGATAGTACATTAACCCGACAATGGATATCCCATCCAATTTCTCCACAGAATGGGCAAACATTAATGCAGATGAACCCGGTTTTATGCCACCCCGATCAACTCCCCCATCGATATCAATCAATACTTCATACTTAACCCCGTGTTTCCTGCCCAATTCCGATAAACCAAATGCACCTTCGTAGCTGTTGATAATGGAGTGAAGGGTGCATTTTTTCGCTAGTTCAGAATACCGTTCCAATTTATCTGCGCCAATCATCGGATAAGCAATCAAGATATCATTGATACCATTTGATGCCATTACCTCGGCTTCCCCCAATTTTGCGCAGGTAATGCCTTTCGCACCATAAGCAAGTTGTAATTTCGCCAGCTCCGAACTGCGATGGCTTTTCACATGTGGACGGTGCGCCAATCCATACTTGGTTGCATTTTCGATCATCGTCCGAATGTTTTTCTCAAGGATATCAAGTTCAATCACTACGGAGGGTGTGGGCAGACAGGCATACATGAAAGATGTTCTCGCTTTCACTGAATCACAGATTATTGAGAGTCTTTAATCATTTTGGCTGTTTGACTAGATCGAGTCGATTGCTTCGCAAAGTTTCTGAAGCTCATCTCTATTCGTTTTGGGGAAATGAACTGATAGATACCAGGGGAAAATCTGAAAAAGCCAAAGCTGGTACCGGTTGGTCAATGTAAACATATCCTCCAGGATACCCGCCATTTCTTCCATGGTCTCAATATCAGCCGATAACTTTCTAAATTCCACGAGCATGTCCCCATATTCACGAAGCCCAAAAAAGGCGATCACACCACAATCCAACCGGAGCATGGAATCAATCATATACTTCAGTTGCTCAAGAGAAAACTTTCCACTCCGTGCAAACTCCAATAGCCTGGGAAAAATCTGGATCCCCAGAGCCCGTACCTCACCAGATAACATCACCAACGGTGAGAAATATTGATTTGCTCGTCCAGCTCCACTTGGGATATAGCCATTTTTGATTAGAAATATGTCTTTCGGTTCATCCACCCAGATGTCTTCTGTGTGTTTCTGTACCCTGGCTCGAAATTCCGCTATCTGATTCATCCGCGCTGACTCCCAATATACAAAAATTCGACCAAAATGTAATCCTTTTCAAATAACAGGTTATTCCATGCAGCCATACCAATCCCTGCCAATTTTGGAATATCCTCTTCCACAACCTGGGCAAGAGCTGCAGCAGGAACCGCTTCAACCATTTTCCCATAATTGATCGATAGGTACTGGAAATCCAATTCCATGTTGATCCGACCATCCGGTTGTTTGCTCATGTCCTCAAAATTACATTTTCCCGAATCAACGGGAAGTCGATATGGACAATATAACTGATCACCCGCAACTACCGCATGACTTTGAATGCTTTTATTCGGCAGGGTTTTTTTAAAACCCTCACAGAGGTAAGGGTTGAGATCAGTCAGTAGTTCTGCTGTAATTTCAGTATTAAGCTTGTGAAATATGATTTTGATGTATTCTTTCATGGTTTCTCCGATCCATACAGCGTACATCTGACAAAATGATTCGGGGTCACTTCTTTGAGTTCCAACTCGCCCTGTGTGCAGATGGGTTTTACATGAGGACATCGGGGAGCAAACCGACAACCCGGCTTGGGATTGATCGGACTGCTGACTTCACCTTTGATCAAATAGGGTTTCCTCGACCTGGCAGCCAGGCTTGGAACCGGGATCGCTGACAGTAAAGCCTGGGAGTATGGATGTAGTTGATTGGCAAAGATTTGATCTTTCGGTCCGTGTTCCACACACTCACCAAGATACATGACTGCAATATTGTCGCTGATATGTTTTACAACCGAGAGATCATGTGTAATAAACATGTATGTCAGACCATATTCATCCTGCAGATCCATCAACAGGTTTAAGATCTGTGCCTGGATGGATACATCCAGTGAAGAAACCGGCTCATCGCACACGATAAATTTCGGATTCAATGCTAAAGCTCTGGCAACACCAATCCGCTGCCTCCTGCCCCCATCCAGTTCATGGGGATAAGCCTTGATCAAACGGGATGCCAATCCAACAGTATCCATTAATTTCCGAACCCGCTTATCCATGTTCTGTTTCTCCAGCCTGGTACCGGAGGAACGGATCGGTTCAGCAATTATGTTATATACCGTCATTCGAGGGTTGATACTGGAATAAGGATCCTGGAATATTATTTGCATATTCCTGCGCATTTCATGCATTTGTTTACCCGAGTACTCCAGGATATTTTCTCCGCGAAACAGGATTTGTCCCGAGGTGGCTGGAACCAATCGGAGGATTGTTCGTCCCAATGTCGTTTTTCCACAACCACTCTCCCCAACAACGCCAAGTGTTTGGGATTCTTGAATACTCAGATTGACATCATCAACAGCATGTAATTCACCGGCTTTAACTTTATAGTACTTCTTTAACTCGACAGTCTGAATTAATGGTTGGTTCATTGGATTACGTTTCCTTCCTGATTAAATAGATGACACATAATCTGATGAGTACCGGCTTCATAGACTCGAGGGTTTTCGGCTTTACAAATATCCATACACTTGGGACATCTGGGATGGAATTTACAACCCTTTGGTAAATCGGTGGGGTCTGGCATCAATCCATTAATTGGCGCCAGCCGCGGTGTTGATAGTTCCAAATTGGGTATCGAGCCAAATAATCCCACGGTGTACGGATGATTTTCAATCCTGGAGAAAATATCTTCCATGGTGCCGGATTCGATGATTTCGCCAGCGTACATCACAGCCACCTTGTCACAAATTTGGGCGACGATGCCCAGATCATGAGTGATGAGAACCAGGGAGGTATTGAGTTTTTCTTTCAGTTCCCCCATCATCGCCAATACTTGAGCCTGGATTGTCACATCCAATGCGGTGGTTGGTTCATCTGCAATTAGCAAAGCAGGGTCACATGCCAAAGCGATGGCGATAACAACCCTCTGCTTCATTCCACCTGAAAATTGGTGAGGAAATTCTGTCTTCCGATTCGGAGGAATCCCCACCAGTTCCAGCATTTGATCCACTCTCTGTTCAATTTCAGCAGCTGTTCTGCCTTGTATATTATGGAGTTCCAGCGACTCCGCAATCTGTTCGCCGACAGGAATCACGGGATTGAGGGATGTCATCGGATCCTGAAATATCATGGATATTTTATTCCCCCGGATTTTCCGCATCTCGCCTTCCGTTGCTTTCACAATATCAACCCCATCAAACATGATGGATCCACCAGTGATCTTTCCAATATTTTTCGGCAAAAGCTTTAATAGACTAAGTGCCGTGGTTGTTTTACCCGCACCGGTCTCACCAACCAACCCCAGTGTCTCCCCTGCATTTAAAGATAGGGTAACCTTGTTCAAGGCATAGACGTTTTCAAAATCCGTCTGATAAACAACTTCCAAATCTTTTATTTCAAGTAACATATGATTGTCCATAACACATCCATTATTGTTTCAATCTCGGATCCAGGGCATCGTTTAAGCCATCTCCCAACAAGTTCAAGGAAAGCACAGCCAGCATGATCGCCATTCCGGGATAAAGCACAAGATTGGGTGCATAACGAATATATTCTTTCCCCTCGGATAACATGGCTCCCCATTCTGGATTGGGCGGTGAAATTCCCAAACCTAAAAAGCTCATCCCGGCTGCCGACACAATTGTCTTTCCAACCGCCAGGGTGGAATTGACAATCAATGGCCCCATTGCGTTCGGAAGGAGATGACCAAAAATGATTTTCCAGATATTTGTTCCCGATGCCTTTGCAGCTTCCACATATTCTGCATCTTTCAGGGGCAAGATTAACGACCTTAATAACCGCGCATAAGCCGGGATCATGGATATTGTTAATGCGATAATCAGATTGGTAATGCCCGGTCCCAGAGCTGCCACAACAGCAATTGCCAGCAAGATCTGAGGAATCGCAAGAAAAATGTCCATAATTCTCATCAAGACATTATCGAGGATCCCCCCAAAATACCCTGCAATGGCACCAATGAAACCACCAATCACCAGAGATGCGCCAACTACAATGAATCCGATCAATAAAGATACTCGTGCACCATATGCAATCCTGGCAAACACATCCCGTCCAAAGGCATCCGTACCCAGGGGATGTTCTGATGTTGGAGGTTGCAACCGATTCCTCAGGTTTTGGGTCACAATATCGGTATTGTAATCATAGATCATTGGTGAAATCAACGCGATAATGACCAAGAGGATAAAGATGACCATTCCCAAGATGGCCGATTTGTTTTTTCGAAACCGTACCCAAACTTGATACCATTGGGAAGTACTTGTTTTATTCATACGCTTTACCCTATTCCGTCTTTATTCGCGGATCAATAAATCCGTAGGAAATATCGACCAATAAATTGATGATGCTGAAACACAAAGCCAGGAATGTAACAGAACCCATGACAAGGGGAATGTCTTTTGTACGGATCGCATTGATCATTAATGTGCCAATCCCAGCCATTCCAAAAACCTGCTCGATGAGGACTGTTCCCCCCAGCATGATTCCCAAGTTCACACCCAATACGGTGACAACCGGAATAAGCGTATTTTGGATGGCATGTTTTCGAACAACCCGCCCCTCTGTCGCGCCTTTTGCTCTGGCTGTTCGGATATAGTCCATATGAAGAACTTCAATCATCGTCACGCGAGTCATGCGGCTGATGACGGCGATGACACTACCAGCCAAGGCAATCGTGGGCAATATGAAGTTTTTCCAATTTTCATTCCCCGTTGCAGGCAAGATATCGAGATTTAAAGCAAAGATAATAATCAGCATGAGCCCAAGCCAAAATACAGGCATGGATGCCAAAAACAAAGCCAATAACATGCTGACATTATCAATTATGGAATATTGTTTCAATGCCGCAATCGTCCCCAATGGGATGGAGACAATAACAGTCAGCAGGATACTGTATATTGTTAGCTTGAATGTAACGGGAAATCGATTCATGATTTCCCGAGTTACAGGTTGGTTATTGTACCAGGATGTACCCAGATCTCCCTGGACTGCATTAATCACAAAATCGAAATATTTTACAAAGAATGGATCATAAAATCCCAGTTCTTGATTTTTCGCATCAATTTCTTCTTGAGTTGCCATCGGTCCAAGTATGAGCGTACCTGGATCTCCTGGAGAAAGCGACATGATTGTGAAAACCAGGAGGGTGATACCCAGCATGACAGGGATCATCATTAATAGTCGTTTGATTATGTACTTAATCATAGGTTGGACCTCTCATTGGATATTGGTTCTGTTGACAATCACTTTTCATGATTGTCAACAGAACCGTTACAAACTGGAGATTACCAGGAAAAATTCACATACCGATATTCGGTTGTGGGATCCGGCACAATCCCCTTAAGCTCAGCATTAGCAGCAATTGCCGAGACCTCAAAATAGACGGGAACGGATGGCACAACTTCGATCAATACTTTCAATAATTCGGAATAAGCAGCACGCCGCTTATCCAAATCACTGATGGTACGCCCATTGTTTAATAGTTCATCAATGGTCGGATTGTTAACACGAACAAAGTTCATACCACCAATATTGGAGGAATGGAACAGGAAATACAGGCTGTAATCCGCGTCAGCTACGGGGGATGACCAGGTATTGATCATCATTTCATAGTCGCCGTTTTTGGCAGTAGCGGTAAATGCACTGGTTTCCAAGACCTGAATCTCAGCAGTGATATTAATTTTGGTCAGGTTTTCTTGAATGACCTGTGCCAGCTTCTTATCCGGACCATCCTTCGTAATGATCGTGGTGGAAAATCCATCAGCTGCGCCGGCCTGTGCCATTAACTCTTTTGCTTTCTCGACATCCATGTCTGGCGCTTTAACGCTATCGTCGTACCCAAATAAACCATTGATCAGGAAGTTTTGAGCAACGGTCCCATTGCCTTCTTTTACCGCAAGCAGGGCACCTTCCTTATCAATTACATAAGAAACAGCCTGGCGAACCAGTGGATTCGAGAACTTTTCATTCTCGTTATTCATCCCCACATACGAAACTTGATACGAGGGGACTTCATAAAGAGCAAGCTCGGTATTCGCCTTGATGTTGGGCTTGTCAATGTCATTAACTTCAATCATAACATCAACCTCACCCTTTTCGAGTGCAATGGCAGCCGTGCTGGCATCCGTGATGATTTTGAAGACCAGGTTTTTAATCGGCACATTTCCACCATGCCAATTTTCATTGGCAACGAGTACCACCTTGTCGCCCGTCACCCATTCCACCACCTTATATGGACCAGTCCCAATACCATGCTGACCATATGCTTCTCCAGCGTCCGTGACAGCTTTACGATTGGTAATGGCTGCGCCACCGGGTCCAGCCATGGCGTACAAGAATGCTGCATAGGGGTATTTCAGGACAACTTTAACCGAATAATCATCAATCACTTCCGCGTGATCCACAGGAGCCCAGATTGCACCAAGATAAGCCGATTGTTTTCCTCTTTCAACAGTGAAGACAACATCATCCGCTTTCAATTCTTCACCGTTATGGAAAAACACTCCTTGTTTCAAATGGAAGGTGTATTCTGTTCCATCATCACTTACTTCCCAGCTTTCCGCCAATCCAGGGGCTGGATTTCCAGATGCATCGGTAGTGACAAGGTTTTCATAAATCTGCTTCAAGACACGCATACAACCGCGTCCACCAGACAGGACAGGATCCAGGGACGGGGGATCTGCAGGCAAAGCAACTGTCAGGGTGTCTTTTTTCGGCGTTTCAACAACGCCAGGATCTTCAGTCTTGGATGCTGTTTCTGTCTCCGCAGGAGCCTCATCCGTGGCGCTGGTCGTTGCAGCAGGCGTAGTACAACCGGCCAGTGATGTGAGCAACAACACAGCCAATAGAATCATTGATAAAACTTTCTTATTCATGCAATTTTCTCCTTTGAGATTTGACCATTAAATTGGGTAAATAAATTTAGAGTAAGTAGTACGGACCTTTCGATAATGCGCCTCCTTTTCGGTTTCTTCCCCTGCCAGTATTGGTTTCTGATACTTTGCCTTCACTTCTTCTCTCACAACAGTAGTGCACTGTTGGGAAATTCACTTCAATCCGAATATTCATTGCTATCCAATGGTGGCGATTGCTTCAATTTCAATCAATGCACCATATGCAATGGCAACAACCTGGACACAACTTCTCGCTGGGGGTTCCTCAGGGAAATATTCAGAATAAATTTGATTAACGATCTCAAAATCAGCGAGATTGGTAAGATAGATGGTGGTTTTTACAACGTTTTGCATTTTAGTGCCTGCACACTCCAATACAGTTTTTAAATTTTGAAGTGTGCCCCTCGTCTGGGACATGATGTCCTTACCGTAAAACTGCCTTTTCACTGGATCGAAGCCAACCTGCCCGGCAACAAAAACCAGATTACCCACCACGACAGCTGGAGAGTACGGTGCAGTAGGCACACTATCCGGGAGGTTAACCACCTTTTTGTTCATTACATCTCCTTTTCCAAATTTGCTGCTGCTTGCCGCTTCCAGATCTCCAGTTTTTCTCGCTTGACACCCACCCCACCACAGACAATCACCAGGATGGATTGGGCATCACCAAGTATGGATGAGTTACTATAAACAGCTGATAGTGCAACCCCACAAGCAGGATCGACTAAAACGCGATGATCATCCAGAAAGCGCTCACATGCACACATGGCAGCATAATCCGTTGTCAAATATGGAATCAAGTGGTGATTCCGACGATATTCCATCACTTTCTCTGTAATTACCTCCGCGCTGATACAGGTAACCATGCTGGTTACTCTATCAAGCCGGATTAATTTATCAGCCTCCATCGAAGCAGCAAAGGCATTGGCTCCAAATGTGCCGCATCCAATTATGGGGATGTCTCCCCAATGATGACGATCCAATCCCTCAATCAAACCGCACATTAAACCACCGCCGCCTATGGACAATACAATGGCATCTGGCTTTTCACATTGATTGACAATCTCATCAACCATGGTGCTGTAACCAGTCCACAGGACCGGGTTTTCGTAGGGAGATATGTATTCCGTGAACATTTCCTGGCTGGCAATTTCCATCGCCAGATCGTTCGATTGATACCAGGTTTCACCATGGACAATAACTTCACCGTCCAACATTCGAATGGCATCCTGGGCTTCAATCGATGCACCTTCCGGCATCACAATCGTGGATCGAACACCCAATTTTCTACCAGCCCAGGCAACCGCAAAACCAGCATTTCCCCCGGAGGGACATACATACCTTTGACAGCCCTGGCGTTTCAGAAGTTCACATACTTTTCCCACGCCGCGGATCTTAAAAGAGCCTGCTTCCTGAAAGCACTCCATTTTCAGCAATACTTTTTTACCAATTGGATAGCCCATTGGAATGGATTCAAATACTGGAGTGAGATTGGATAAAGACATGAATACCTTGTTGGATTAATCCTTTTCGCAGAGAATCAACGCATCAACCCCGCAGCCCGTCTTCCCGTGTTCATAAACAAGAAACGGATTGATGTCAATTTCAATAATTTCCGGGTGTTCCTGGACCAACTTGGAAAGATTTAGTAGAACTTGAATAACCTCTTCTTCGCTATACCTGGCACCCCGCGCCCCCTGAAACACTTTTCCCAAAGGCGTCTCACGGATCATTTCAAGAGCATCCAACCGAGTCAGTGGAGCAAGCCTCATACTCACCGCATTCAGGATTTCCACGTATATACCGCCAATTCCAAACAGTAGGACATGGCCAAACTGAGCGTCACGATTGACCCCAAAGATTAATTCCAATCCCTTGGATTGCATCTCCTGAACAATCACGCCCTTGATGCGCGCTTCCGGGCAGTTTGTTGCTACGTTCATGAGGATTGTCTGGTAAGCTTTGCTCATTCCATCTAAACTACTGATGCCCAAAATTACCGCCCCCGCATCTGTTTTATGAAGAATATCCGGTGAAAGGATCTTCATCACAACTGGAAATGTGACATCCCTGGCAATCACATCCAATTCATTGAACGAATTGCAAATCACCGTCTTCGCCATCGGGATTCCGTATGAGCTTAATAAGTTGCCAGCTTCCATTTCATCAAGTACAAATGTTGACATCATTGACCTGTCTGTGTTTCTTTCTCTCGTTTCATCTTGTAAACAATCATATTCTTGGCAGCTTTCACTGCCTCTGTTGGAGAGTCAAATGTCACCAAACCGGTTTGTTCCAGCTCCCTGCGGCATGGTATAACCGCCTCACCAGCCATAATACAGAAATAAACCGGCTTTCTGTATTTTTCATCCAGACTCCAATAAGTATCTGACAATTCTTTCCCCAATTGAGCGGACGGCAAAAATGGGGTTACAACCGTGATAAAACAAACGCCGTCAACAGAAGGATCCATTAAAACATAACGAAGGGAATCGCAATGCTGCCGGATTGTTGCAGATGCTGTAATGTCGGCATATCCTTCAGGAACACAGATGGCTGCCATCCGTGGCATTGTTTCCTTCAGTTGATTTTTCGTGTTCTCCGAAACCATGGGAGTTTCAATGAAATCGTACCTGCTGATTTCGTCAGAGCAATAAATCCCCGGTCCCCCTGCCTGGGTTAAGACAAACAATCGATTTCCATCTGGCAATCGCATTTTGTCAAATGCCTGCAGGGTGTCCAATAATTCCCAAAGGTCTTCCACGCGGAGGATTCCATATTGCCGAAAAGCAGCATCATAAACCTTATCCGAACCAGACATGGAACTGGTGTGCGAGTTTGCCGCAACACTTCCTTTACTACTTCGCCCCACTTTCAATATAATGATGGGTTTCTTTCGGGCAATTCTTCCCATGACCTCTATCAATTGTTTGCCGTTCTGGTAACCCTCCATATAAATACCAATCACTTTTGTTGAGGGATCCTGCTCAAGGAATTCGAGCAGATCAATGAAATCAATATCCGCCATGTTTCCAACCGAGATGAATTTGTTGTAGCGGATCCCAATAACCTTGGACGCTCCCCATGCCAGAATGGATGCGGCTACTGACCCACTCTGCGAAATAAAGGAGATCCCTCCAGGAGGACCAAATCGATCTTCCGAAACACCCGTATCCACGAAAGTTGTATTTACCCGGCTCATCGTATCAATCACACCAATACAATTGGGACCGACAATTCGGATTCCATACTTATCCTTGGCTTGCATCAACCGCTCCTGGCGCTTGATCCCTTCTTCCGTTTTGGTTTCAGCATAATCAGCCGCAGCACATACAATAAACCGCACATCATTTTTGCTCGCCATCCGTTCATCAAGGTCATCCATGATGGAATAAATGGCGGAAGCCGGCGTAATCAATACAACCAATTCAACGACGTCGTCAATATCAGACAGCCGGGCATATGTTTTCAACCCTGCAACATTTTCCTCCGATTGATTTACAGGGTACAACTTGCCTGGAAATTTCCCCTTGATCATATTATTGATAATGATGCATCCAGCTTTTAATGGATTATTTGACGCGCCAATAACAGCAATGCCCTTTGGTTGAAATAATCCATTCAGCTCGTGTTCTGTCATCTTAGAATTTCACTCCTCTACGTGATGATCCTGTCCATTAAATTGTGCAGAGATGTTTTAGACGGTTAATCTTGAAATTTGTCCATTCTTGTAATTCTTGTATATCCTCGTCAGTCAAATGGCTGAACTTTTTAAACCTGCTGAGGAATTCCTTAACCGGTTTGGGGTTTCTGATTTCAACAGACATCTTGAATTTGCCATTCTCCACTTCATACAATGGCGCGAAATTGGATTCCACCGCAAGCCGTGACACCTCGATAGAGAAATCCGATTGGAAACCCCACCCAGTAACACAAGGGTTATAAACATGCAGATAGACTAGCCCGGTTTTAATTTCCTTGGCTTTCTCCAATTTCCTAACCATGTCCGGTATGTATGCCGGATTCATGGTTGCCATATAGGGAATGTCATGCATTGCCATGATCAGTGGAAAGTCTTTTTTATTTTGCCGTTTCCCACCCTGTCCCAAATGGTTTACCGGAGTGGTGGATGTCCAGGCACCTTTTGTGGTGGATCCACTTCTCTGATAACCGGTATTCATGTAGCCCTCATTGTCATAGCAAATATAGATAATCTTATCGCCACGTTCTGCAGCCCCTGACAGACACTGCATACCTGCATCAACTGTTGCGCCATCTCCGGCAAATGCTACAACATTCACATCCCGCCCGATATGTTCATAATGCAACTTGATTCCCGCCAACATGGAAGCCACATTATCCAGAAGCGGGAAAAACACAGGTGTCTTGGAACCAGACTTTTTATCCCAACCAACAACCCCTACGCCTCCCATGCATCCCGGGGGAATAGCAAAGATGGTATTCGGACCCATCACCTTCATGCAGGTGCGGAGTGTAAGCTCCACATTGCAACCGACGCATGCAGAAATTCCAGGAGAAATTTGATCTTCCCAAGTCGCCAGTTTATCAATAAGATTCATGGTATATCTCCTGACCTAAACGATTTCAACTTCACGGTTCAACCAGATCGTGTCCTGGGAAATTTTTCCTTCAGCACGTTCCTGGATCTTTTGAATGGCATAATTGATATGTGCTTTTGTAATATCTTCTCCGCCCAAACCACAGATGAACGGTACATTCAATACATTTTGATTTGAGCGATACATTGATGCACAGATCTCCTGGTAGATGATCCCCGTATTCCATCCAAATGACACATTGCGATCAATCACACCATATGCCCGTTTTCCTTTGAGAACTGCAGCAATTCTGGCTGCCGGGAAGGGTCGAACCATTCGAACCTTGAGTAATCCAATCGGTATTCCTTGTTCCCGGGCAAGATCCACACAATCCTTGGCGGCTCCCGTCATGGACCCCATTGTCACCAATATAAAATCAGCATCTTCGCAAAAATATGTTTCAATACTTCCCCCATATTCCCGTCCAAACATTTTCTCAAATTCCTGATCCAGTTCATCAATCAACTTGAGTGCATTCTGCTGTGCAATCATATGCTTCATCCGATATTCAGTCAGCAGGTACCCATTCGTCAAAGGATCAACAGCCATGGGACGTTTTGGATCCAAGATAATATGCTGGGGTTGATACTCTGGAATAAAAGCATCCACCAGTTCTTGGGATGGAATCTCCACCCTTTCGGCACTGTGGGAAAGGTAAAAGCCGTCGTAGCACACATTCATGGGCAACAAGACACGTGGGTCTTCAGCCAACCGGAATGCCATAATAATGGAATCTAAAATTTCCTGGTTATCCTCAACGTACAGTTGCAGCCAGCCTGCATCACGCACGGTAAGAGAGTCCTGGGGGCCTCCCCACAATGTCTGGGGAGAGATCATTTCACGGTTGGCAATTGCCATGATAACCGGGAGACGAAGGGTAGAAGCCCGGAAATAAGGCTCATACATTAGTGCAAGACCCTGTGAGGATGTTGCCGTAAATGTTCGGGAACCTGCCAATGAAGCGCCAGTAAGAACACTCATTGCTGATAATTCCGATTCCACTTCACAAACGCGGCTCGAGATCTTTCCATCAGCAGCAAATTCCGCCAAATATTCAACAAGCGGAGTCTGGGGTGTAATTGGATATGCTGCAATCACCCCTGGTTTACATAATGCTGCCCCAATTGCAGCCGCCTTGTTCCCATTCAATACCTGAACTTCTGACATCACTTACCCTCTTCTTCTGGAATCATGTGAATCGCCGAGCTTCGACACTCGTTGGCGCAAATTCCACAACCCTTGCAATAGTCGTAGGTGATCACAATCCTGCCTTCATCCGTCTTAATAATTGAATTTACCGGGCAATACATCAAGCAACGTCCACAGAGGGTGCATTTATCTGGCAGAAGAACAGGTCTCCTTTTCCGCCAATTTCCCGTCTGGATCACATGTAAGCCCTCACAACCAATTGGTACAATGTAATCACTTTTATTTTTCATAACCGATTTCACCTCACGCTATTTGCAATATTGGATATTGACACGGTCAAAGCCACTTCGGAAAGCATTAACATTTTTCGTCCCAAAGAATTCGTCGATGACCTCTTCCAGGTAATCCTTGCGGACCCAACCTGTAGCTTTTATGAACGCACCCAACATTACAGTGTTGGGAATTGCACGTCCCAACGTTTCCATCGCAATGGATGTTGCATCCAGATATGCAAAACATTTAATGTTTTTGTTGTGGGTAAACTCCTCAATATTTTGCGTCTGGATATTAAGGATAAAAAACGAATCCTCGGCAAGACCGTCAAACACAGGGGCTGAGATCAAAAGACTTGGATCCAAAACAACCACAC
>CALMHE010000523.1 GCA_937863865.1 uncultured Anaerolineaceae bacterium
CCTATGCTGCCCGCCTGGCAAAAAGCCTGGGGACTGATCATCATCCCTTCCCCCATGAAAATGGATTGTGGATCCCGGAACAGGCTCCCTTCCACCTTGAAGTCACTGAGGGTTTTACCACCTTTATTCACTCGCACGCCGCCATCACCCTGGAACCAGCCCGCCAATGGATGGACATGAATTTGTCAGGTTTCAATGGGGATCAATTGCTGGGCAGCCGGGTGGTGGACCATTTCCCGGTGGGCTATAACGGTCTGGATGAGTTTTCCTACCTTTCCGCCTGTTTTCATTTATTTAATCAATCTTCGGTTTGGGCAGGCATCACCGAGCCTGAAGAAAAACAAATGTATCTGCCGGAAATATCCACCCATACCCGGGATGCAGCATATGAGTCAATGCGGGCGGAGGTGATGTCGTACCGGGGTTTTCCCTTTGACCGTTGGACAGACTACATGAGCCAGATCAACCAGTGTGTGCACCTCAGCCACTTCAACATGGTCCACCAGCGCGCCTTCATGGAGGTCCGCTATCCATTTTGTGATTATCCACTGATGGATTTTGTTTACTCGCTGCCCATGAATTTTCGCAAGAACGACCGGCTCTACCTGGCGGTCATCAACCGTGAGATTCCGCAGGTGACCTGGATTCCGCGTGACACGGACGACATGCTGCTGACCCGGCATACGACCATTCGCCGCCTGCACGGATCCTGGCAGAAGATTAAAAAGATGATCAACCACCACCTGGTTAATATTTTCCCTGAATATGCCCCCTATCATTCAGACCCCGATGGATGGGTGCGCCGGGATTTGCAGGATTGGGTGGCAGGCATCCTGTTCGACAGGCGCACCCTGGAGCGCGGCATCCTCAACCCGAAGTTTGTGCATTCCATTTATGATTTGCACATGTCCGGTAATGTGTTGTACAGCATTGGCAGGCTGGCGCCCCTGGTCACATTTGAGATGATGATGCGCCGTTTCTTCGATCAATAATCCATGACAGAAACCGATTCCCAACCCAAACACAGCCTGGTTCAAACCATTTTTGCCAACACCATTTTTGTGACTGTGGGCAATCTCGCTCTGCGCGCCTTGAACTTCCTGTTTATGATCCTGGTGGTGCGAAAACTGGGGGATGCCCGCTATGGTCAATACTCGGTGGTGCTGGCGTTTGTCGGTCTGTTTCAGATTTTTGCTGAATTGGGGATCTCGCAGTATGTGATGCGGGAATCCGCCCGCGATAAAACCAACGCCTTGCGCTATTTCTGGAACCTGGTGGTTCTGCGCCTGATACTGGCTGTGGTGAATGTGGGTTTCATTACCTTGGTGGGCAGCCAGATGGGATACTCGGACGAAATTGTCCAGGGCATCTTCATCTACACCCTGATCTTCCTGCTTTCAGCACTGGATGGTCCGCTGAACGACCTGTTCCAGGCATATGAGAGGATGGGACTGATGTCCCTGCTGACAATTGTCGGGCAGGTGGCTTTCATGATTTTAGGCGCCATCTTCCTGTTCAGCGGCTTGAGTTACATCTGGCTGGTGGCAGCGGGCTTGTTCAGCATGTTTCCGCGCATCGGTCTGGGCTTGTGGCTGGCAATCCGTTTTCATATGCTTCCTCCAAAATTTTCCATCAACCCCCGCCTCTGGTGGCACATGATTCTCGCCGGGCTGCCTTTCGGCGTCATCAGCCTGACCATGACCATCGATGCCAGTATTGACACCCTGATGCTCAAGCACTTTGAGACGGATCAGATTGTGGGTTGGTATAACGTGGCGCACCATTTCATATTTTCGTTGCTGTCCATCACCCGTGGTTTCCGTTCAGCCATTGTCCCCTCCCTGGCACGCACCTACAAGGGTGATCCAACCACGGTGCGCGAGTGGTTTTACCGTTCAGCCAAGTTCAGCTGGCTTTTTTCCATTCCTGTAGCCGTGGGTGGTTTTCTTGTTGCCAATCGGTTGATGGTGTTCCTTTACAAGGAAGCCTTTGCCCCTTCGGGTCTGGCACTTCAAATCCTGATCTGGGATTATCCGCTGAGGATGTATTCCAGCCTTTGCAGCCAGATGGCGACCGTGATTCAGGTGGAAAAAAAAGCCGCAGGTATCAATGTCATCAATGCCGTCGCCAATGTGATTCTCAATTTTATTTTCATACCCAAATTTGGTTTGGTGGGGGCGGCTCTGGTTTCGGTGATCACCGATTTGATCAGCGCATTGCAGTTTCACTTCCTGATGCGCGGACGGCTGGCGCCACGCTCGACCCTGCCGGACCTGCTGCGCATTTTGGCGGCTTCCGCCGTGATGGGCACAGGGGTCTGGCTGGCAGGCAGCCTGCATGTGCTGCTGGCAATCGGTGTGGGTGTGGTGGTACTGATTCCAGCCGTACTTCTCTTTCGGGTGCTGGATGCCGATGAGTGGCAGTGGATTGGTCGAGGTCTGCGTTTTATTCGCCGGGGGGCACGTGAACACATCCAGCCGGGGGGTGGGTAGTGAGGATTCTGCTGGCTGTCCACCATTTTCCGCCCGACCATGGCGGCGGCGCCGAGTGGCGGGCGTTCCGTACCGCCAGGGCATTCATGGAGCGGGGGCATGAGACGCGTGTGATTTGCATCCGCCGGCTGAATGCGGATATGGATGCCGCCCTTTCGATGGAGGATGATGAATACCAGGGCGTGCCGGTGCACAGGCTGGATCTCAACATGCGGCTTGCATCCGATTCATTCATCTGGCAGTATGACCATCCCGCCATTGGGGAGCACCTGACGGAATGGATTCATGAGATTCAGCCGGATATTTTCCACCTGATCGGCGGATATCTGCTGGGAGCAGCGGCGCTTGCCGCCGCCCGGCAAAACCAGGTGCCTGTGGTGGTCAGCCTGACCGATTTCTGGTATTTCTGCCCGCGCATCACCCTGCTGCGTTCTGATGGCAAGCTGAGCCCGACCCGGGTGGATCCAGCCCGCTGCGCAGGTTGCCTGGCGGGCGAACGCAGGCGTTACCGATGGCTGAACCGGCTCCTGCCGGCTGGCATGGATTGGTTTTGGCACAGGCAGACAGCCCGAATCAACCGGCTTCAAAACCGGCTCGACACCCTGATTGAAGCCCTCAATCGTGTCCAGGTGATCCTTGCGCCTTCGGAATTTGTACGCTCGATATATATTGAAAATGGGATCAACCCCGGCATCCTGCGCCATTCCCGTCAGGGTGTGGCAAATCCCGTGGTGGAGGTTGTTAAGAGTGATCCACATTGGAATACCCGGCTGGGGTACATGGGTCAAATGGCTCCCCACAAGGGTGTCCATGTGCTTTTACAGGCATTGAATCAAATCCCGGATGCGCCGCTGGAACTGTATCTTTATGGCGACACCACCCGCTTCCCATCCTATGCCAGGCGGTTGAAACAGCTGGCAGGAAATGATGAACGAATAAACTGGATGGGCACATATCCGCCTTCACAATCTGTTGAGGTTTTCAACCAGATTAATGGGATGGTGATGCCTTCCTTGTGGTACGAAAACAGCCCCAATTCCATCCTGGAAAGTTTTGCGTGCAAAGTGCCGGTGATTGCCTCCAACCTGGGGGGCATGGCGGAACTGGTGCAGGACGGGATTAACGGCTTGCTTTTTGAAGCAGGCAATCCCACCGACCTGTCCCGCTGCATCGAACGCTTCATCTACGAACCGGATTTGCCTGCAAAACTGCGCCAGAACATCCCGGCTGTGCGCTCTATTGCAGATGAAATGGACGAGTTGGAAGCCATTTATCAGGAAATCCTCGGCAGAAAAAGGTGAGGTGTAATATGAAACTGCCCGGGCGAAAACTGGTCATCCCGACTGGTGGGGTGCTGTTGCTGGCGTTACTGGCACTGGTCATCCTCAAGTGGACCCCCCTTATTCATCGCCTGGAGCGTACACTGCGCCGGTGGGATATCCTGGAGCCCACCCTGCCAGTGGTTGTCCAACCCAACGCACCCGCAGACCGGCAGACGGAACGGCGCGAGAAGGTAAACGAACTGTATGAGGTGCTGGCAGCGGGTAACCAACCCCGGGCGGCTGAACTCAACGCAGACCTGAGCCAGGAGGCGTTTCTACATGCCTATCATGCTCTTAAAGCCTGGGAAACCCAGCGTTACGAAGACCGCGGCAACCTGGTGCCTTACTCCACCTCGCGGTTCCACCAACAGTGGCAGCCGGGCATCTCCGGTGGCAACTTGTATCCCTGGTTGGTGATTGCCAGCCATTACCTGGATCCGTCACAGGAATCCTCCTGGGTGGCAGGAATTGAATATGAGCAAAATATTTGCGGGGCGCTGCCCTGTGCCATTGATTTAAGGACAAACAAGGTCATCGAACAGGAACTGGATGTGCGCCTGGAGGCGGTGATCAATGAATATGCCAGGGATGGTTTGCTGGCATTAACCGAATGGCTGGGGGATGGCATCTGGCTGGACCGGTTGGAGGAATCAGTGGCGGAGGTGATGCGGCTTGCGGATATCCAGACCCGGTACGGCTCCCTGCCCGGCAACAGTACCGAGATCAACGGCAATCTGCTCCAAATCCTCACCCGGCTCTACTGGCTGACTGGAGATGAACAATACCTGCAAATGGCACGTGTTGCTGCGCAGACCTATCTGAGGCAAGTCATGCCGGCGTATAACGGCTTCCTGACCAATTACTGGGATTTTAACAGCAACTCACCCCTGGGGGAGGATCCCCGCTTTCGCCCGGGGGCTGATCCAAATCTGATGTCTTTCAACCTGATGGATCACGGCGGAGAAATTATTGCCGGGTTGGCGGAATATTACTTTCTGGAAAAATATTTGGGTCTTTCCGAAACTGAAGAGGATTGCCGCGAAATCCGAACATTCTTTGACATCCTGCTGAAAACCGGGCGTACACCGGACGGGTTGTGGTACCGCGCCGTGGATACAACCAACATGCAACCCTCCATGTTGGAGCCGCTGGACACCTGGGGGTATAACCTGGCAGGCATGAAAACCTTTGATTTGGCAAACAGTGAATCGTATTATTCCGGCGCCATCCAGGAGATGATGGCGGCGGTCAGCAGACAAAAATCCATCGGCTGGGAGTGGGGGGCGCAGCAGGATGGCTATGCAGATTCAATTGAATCCATGCTCTATATGCTGGAGTTCCAGGATTTGCCCTCCGGCAGGTTGTGGACCGATGATGAGATTGAGGTCATGTTCCTCAAGCAGCAGGCGGACGGTTTCGTGGAACGTTTCCATCTGGATGGTAATTTCATCCGCACCGCCCTTATGTATGGGTTGTGGAAAACACAGGGTGCCAGCCTGGTAAACTGGCGTGAGGACACCCGCCTGGGGGCGTCGCTGGATGCCGGGAGTGGCAGACTTTACCTGCATATCTCCGCAAACGCGGACTGGCAGGGCAGCCTGCGCCTGGATTCACCGCGCCATGCCTTGTTCTGGAAGATGCCGCAAAACTACCCGCGGGTGAACAGCCTGCCGGAATGGTTTACTGTGGATCCGGGCAGCACCTACCGCCTGACGAATACAGATAGCGGTGAATCATGGGAGGTGAAGGGGGCTGAACTGATTTCCGGGTACCCGCTTGTGCTGGACGGGGAAAACGGCTGGCAGCTCAACCTGGTGCTGGGCGAATAATCAACAACCGCCCCCGGCTGACCGGGGGCGGTTGTGATCTGCATCCGGTTAAGAACTAAATAAAGATAATCTGTGCGCCTTCGGTCATGTCCATGAAATCTCCGGCGGTGACGATATCCTGCACGCAGGGCAGGAAATCATCCTTGGTGAGTTTGAACATGTCCACCGACATCTTGCAGCCGTACATTTTGGCGCCGGCATCTGACATCATTTCCAGATACTCGCGCACAGTGGGAACGTCCATGGCTTTCATCTTGCTCTTCATCAGTGCCGAGGCAAAGGGTGTCATCCCGGGCAGCACACCCAGGATTTGTGGAATGCCGATATAACCCGGAACGCCCATCATATTCATCTTCATGCTGGAGTTGCCTACCGGCGGGATTTCGAGATGATCGACGCGGTGTTTGTTGATCATATCCAGACCCCAGAACGTAAAAAAGAGGGTAACGTCAATCCCATTGCCGAGCGCCGCCCAGCCCATGATGAGCGCCGGATATACCATGTCCAGGTTGCCCTTCGAGCAGATGAATGCAATATGACGATTTTCAGACATTTTCGTTTTCTCCTGTATGGATCATGTGAATTACACGCAGCCTTCGGGCTTGCCCAGCCCGGAGATATGGGCGACCTTCTTGGCGGGTCCTTTGGGGAAGAGGGTGAACAGTTCCTTGGTGGACAAGCCTGTCCCGCTGGTGATCTGGCGCAGGGTGGGCGCCTTGCCGGTGCGTTCGCCTTCCGTCCGGCAGAAATCGATCACTTTCCAGTGGGCATCAGTCAGTGGATCGATCCCCTCATCCCTGGCAATTTCCACGGCGATGTCACGATCCCATTCCGCCGGGTTGGTCATGTATCCTTCATCATTGACCTGTACCATCTTGCCTGCTATTGTTTTTGTAGCCATATTTCCTCCAACATGGGTGGTGAATAAATTCATTGGTCCGCGACCTCAGCGGAAATTCCGGGGGTCCGGGAGTTCACATGATTCAAGGCATCATGCTGGCTTGTGCTTGCCAGCCATCTGCATGGTGGGAGGCAGGGGCAGACCCCTGCCGCGCATCAAAATATTCCAGTACATCCAACGGAATGTCATCTTGCCAATGTGGTTGATGCGGGTTTCCTTCAAGAGGGAGAAGGGACCCAGCCCGGGAACCGGGTAGGTGCCGGGAAGGGGTTCCTGATCGTAATTAAAGTCAATCAAAATGCACTTGCCATACCCTGATTCGACAAAACAGTTGGCGTGCCCGTCAAATTTCTCCTCCAGCTCCTTCCCCTGGGTGTAGCGGATAAAATTCTCACCCCACAGGTCGATGGCATAGTGCGCCACCGAGCCCGCCTTGGATGCCGGGGCGTTGGAGGCATCGCCGAGAATGAAGATGTTGTCAAATTTCTCTGAAAGGAAGGTGTGCTTGTTGACGGGCGAGTAATTCAACTCATCACCCAGACCGGATTTGCCGACCACTGCTGCGCCCATGTTGAGCGGGATGCTGACCAGCAGGTCATACTCCACCTCGCGCTCATCGTAGGAGACAATCTTCTTCGCCTCCGGTTCGACCCGCTCGATCATGAATTCGGGCTCCACGGTGATGCGCCGGCTTTCCAGCATGTCACCCAGCATTTTCGAGGCAATCGGCTTGGTGAAGGCGCCGGGCAGCGGGGTGGCGTAAACCAGCTCCACCCGGTCGCGGATGCCGCGTTGGGTGAAGAAGGCATCGGCGAGCATCAGGAATTCCAGCGGCGCCACCGGGCACTTGATGGGGTTCTCTACCACGTTGACCACCAGCCTGCCGCCCTGCCAGGTACGCAGGTACTTGGCCAAGGCAATGGCTCCCTCCAGCGTGTAGAACTCCTGGATGGAGCGCCCCCATTCGTGCTCGTTGAGGCCGGGGGTCTCTTCGGGGTGTATGAAGGCCCCCGTGGCGATGACGAGGAAGTCATAGCCCACCAACTTGCCGTCCGCCAGCCTCACACGATTCTGATCGGGCTCGATGACGTCGACCTCCGCTTTGATCACCTCCACCCCCGCGGGGATGAAGTCGCGCATAGGCTTGACCACGTCGTTCTTGCTGTACATGCCGAAGGGGATGAACAAGAACCCCGGCTGATAGTAGTGGGTCTCGAGGGGGTCGACGATGGTGATCTTCCACTCATCCACATCGAGCACCCGCCGCAGGCGGTTGACAAC
>CALMHE010000524.1 GCA_937863865.1 uncultured Anaerolineaceae bacterium
ATAGGGTACATTCCACATCAGGAACAGCACCCCCATCCCGCGAATCATTCCCTCGCCCGGCGCGCCGGTCAGTTCAAACCCCGGTGCGTACAACCCCGGTGAGACCAGGAACTCCACGGCGCAATCCACGTTGAAGAAGAACACCACAAAAATCAGCGCCCGCGCCAGCCACAGGCGCATCCCGTTCCGTTGCATGGAA
This sequence comes from uncultured Anaerolineaceae bacterium, assembly GCA_937863865.1. Classification (GTDB taxonomy): domain Bacteria; phylum Chloroflexota; class Anaerolineae; order Anaerolineales; family Anaerolineaceae; genus CALMHE01. The sequence continues at coordinate 200 of CALMHE010000524.1, forward strand.
TCCTCCTTGTTGACCTGCATTCCATTATAATGGAAACGCATTCCCAACCCGTTTCCCCCGATGAAGAAATTTCCCCCCATCCCTGTTGCACTGCGCTGGTTCCTGCTGGCGATGATCCTGGCGAACATTGCCGGAGAGATGTACTATTCCCTCATGCCCATCTACCTGCGGGAGCTGGGTGCAACCATCCGGCAGATTGGCACGCTCTTCTCGCTTGCCTCCATCGTCATGCTGGTGTTGCAGCTGGTGGGCGGCTGGCTTTCGGACATGCTGGGCAGGCTGAAGGCGGTTGCCATCGGCGCCTGCATTGCCACGCTGGGTTATTTTGGCATGGTGCTGGCTCCCTCGTGGGAGTGGGCGCTGCCCGCCCTCTGCCTGGAATATGTCTCCGGGGCGTTGGTGGCGCCCAGCTACGGCGCCTTCGTGGCGGAACAATCCAGCGAGGAAACCCGCGGGCGGGTCTTTGGCATATTTGATGGAATCTTCATGATGGTTGTGGTCATTGGTCCACCCATTGCAGGGGTCATCTCACACCGCTTCGGCTTCCGCACCATGCTGGTGGCAGCTGCCAGCCTTTATACCTTTACCACCTTCCTGCGGGTCTGGATGGCATTCCGTTACCCGGATCACAGGGATCGTTCCGGTATGCGCCTGACCGGGCGCCAGTTCCTGGGTGATCTGCGCTCGATGGCTGTGCTGGTGTTGGGCGGCGGGTTATTGTTATGGCTGTTCATCATGGATGGCATGAGTGACGTTGCCTTCCAGCTCACCGGTGACCTGCAGCCGCTGTACTTGAATATGATGGGCAATTTGAATGTCGAGCAGATTGGCTGGCTGACCTCCCTGCTGGGGCTGGCGATGATGCTGACCGCCCTGCCCTCCGGCTGGATTTCCGATCACCTGGGCGAACGGGTGGCAATTCTCAGCGGGTTCCTGCTGCTGATCAGCGGATTTGTTGTGTTCCTCAACGTGGGAAGTTTCATCGGATTTGCGGCGGCGTTCATCCTGATGGGGCTGGGCAATGGCATGCTCTGGCCGGCATACGATACGCTCATCTCCAAAGCCGTGCCGGAAAACCAGCGCGGGGTGGCATTTGGCTTGTTCCGCTCCAGCATTGGCGTCATTTCACTGGCGGCGCCCTGGCTGGGTGCGCAGCTCTGGGAGCGTTTTACTCCAGGAACCCCGTTTTTCCTGACCATCGGTTTGATGCTGGCTGCTTTCGGTGTGGTCTGGTTCAAGTTTAAACGGGTGAACCAGACGCAGCCGGAGGAAAAATTAAAATGAAGGATATATCCGAAGCCTACGACCTGAGCCTGGAAGGGTGGAGTTCTCTCTGCCGCCGGTTGAACCGGAGGGTTTATTTCCCGGGCGGGGTTGAGACCTCGGCAGGAATCATCTACTGGGTGCGGGAAGCCCATTACAACCGGCTGGATGCCGCCCTGGAGTCTTTCCAGTCTGCCGGAATGCAGCATATCAGTGAACTGGCGGTTGTCCTGCGCACTCCCAAACGGGGGCAGGAGATGACCGCCCGGCTGGGGGTTGCGGGGGAAATTTTACGGATCCTCAAGCACGATATTGGAATGTGGCTGCCGGCGGCAGTTTCCCTGGCGGAAACGGAACTGCACCAGCACTTCCCGGGGGAAATTGCAGCTTTGGCGGATGCTGGCATCCAAAACCAGCTGGAGATGATCTCAAACTGCCAGACACCGGCGGAGCGGGATGTGCTTGCCAGCCGGACGGGGATTGAGATCCGGACAGTCGGGGAAATCACCCGCTGGTGTGATTTCAGGCGCACCGGAAAAAACCTCGACCATATCCGTACCCGCATCTACTACGAAATGGGGCTGGATACCTGGCAAAAATGGACGGTCAGTACCCCGCAGGCAATCATCAGCCGGTTTGCGGAGTACATCCACCGGCAGGGCATGGAGGAGACCCGGCTTGTGCCCTTCCCCAAAGAAGTCTGCAACGGAATTGAATGGGCGAAGCTGCATTTAAGCATCTACGAAGTGGAATGGAGCCATCAATAACAGGATAAACATAATGTTTATTTTAATCCGATAGTCAGGTCTAAATTGTCAGATTTCATGTACAATATAATCAAGTAAATTAGTTCCACCGATACCGGGGATTATCCAATTTCAGGCATTCATCCCCATTTCAGTCCCCTGGCAATTTCAAGATCATCCCTCAGGCAAAATTGATGTGCCTGGATTGAAAACAGATCCTTTGGAATCCGACCAGGTACATCAGGAGGTACCAGCCGATGCAAATTACCCGCCAAGCTGACTACGCACTGCGAGCCATGCTTTATCTCTCAAAACTGGAAATCCCCCAGCGTGCATCCACCGGCCAGATTGCTGAAAAGATGCACATTCCATCATCCTTTTTAGCCAAGATTATTTCCCAGCTCTCCATTGCCGGGTTGATCCACACATCCCGCGGAGCGCGCGGCGGTGTATCCCTTGCCCGGCATCCTGAGACGATTTCCGTACTGGAGGTCGTGGAAGCCATTGATGGTCCCATGGCTCTGAATGAGTGTACATCCGGCGCCAATGGCTGCCCCTTTGGAGAGGAATGTCCGTTGCGCCCGATCTGGTGCAACACCCAATCCGAATTGATTGAGAAGCTGCGCAACACCAATTTCCACCAGCTTGTCACCTCGCATAACTGAGCGCAACCGGCGCTGAACCGGAGACTGTTATGGCAAAAAAGACAACCGGCATAAATCGAAACTGGCTGATGATGTTGGACAGCGGGATCGTGGTCATCGATTGGGGCGATGGCTTGTACCAGGATATTATCACTGGCAAGTTCATGCGCTGCAACTCTGAAGAGATCAGCCATGTGGCGATGGAATCAGAGTTGATTTACTTGAAAAAAGTGGGTCGGATTGATGACTTCGACAGCAAACACGTGTATGTCCACGGTTTACCCGAACGTCCCACATCCACCATTGATTAATTACATACCAGCTTGATTTACTTGAAGCGCTTATCGCGTTCCAGCATCAAGCGCAAGCCTGTTTCCAGGGGAATGGCAGGCTGATAATTCAACATCTTGCGCGCCAGGGTTAAATCCCCCCACAGGCGCGCCGGTCCGCGGTCACTGCGCAGGTTGTTGATCACCTCGGGTTTTCCACCGGTCACGCTGGTCACCAGTTGTACCAGGTCGTATACACTGGTTTCCATCCCGCTGCCCACATTGATCACCATCTGGTTGATCCCCTCGGCGGTGGAGGCGGCAAGCATGGCGGAGACCACATCATCCACGTAGACGTAATCGCGGGTCTGCATGCCATCCCCGTGGATGACAATGGTGCCGTCCTGGATTGACTGCTTCAGGAAGGATGGGATCACCGGGGCATGGACAGGGGGTATGTGCTGACCCGGTCCGTAGGCATTGAACACCCGCAGGCTGACCGTCTCAATCCCCCACAGACCGCCGATGGTGCGCACATAGTATTCCGCTGCCAGTTTGGAAACGGCGTAGGGCGAGCGCGGGTTGGGCATGGCAGTCTCCCGCACCGGCTGAATTTTCTGACTGCCATAGACTGCTCCGGAGGAGATGAACACCACCCGCCGCACTCCCACATCGCGCATGGCTTCCATTAACGTGACCGTGCCGCCCACGTTGACCAGATTGTACTCGCGCGGGTAAAGCACCGATTCCGGCACCAACACCCGCGCCGCCAGGTGATAGACGCAATCCACGTCCTGCAGGATCGTCCAAAGCATGGGGCGGTCGTTGACATCGCCACGGGTAAATTGGACATCCGGCAGCAACACCGCCGGATCACCGGTGGAACAATCATCAATTCCGCGTACCGAGTGCCCCTCCCTCACCAGGTGATTTGCCAGTGCCGAGCCCAAAAAACCCGCCGCGCCGGTGATCAGAATACGCATGGGATAAATTATAGCACAGAGAAATCAGACAGGACGGACAGCGCGGCGCGCAATCCCTCCAGAATGACATCCAGGCTGAGGGTGGGCATGATTTTCTCACGCGCCACCGCCTGCCGGGGCAGCGAGGGCAGGTGAATGAAACCTGCCGGAAGGGTTGCGCCGGTCTGCGCCAGATGGTGCAGCAGGGCGTACATTACCTGGTTGCAGAGATATGCCCCGGCACTCAGGGACAATTCAGCGGGGATGCCCGCTGCCAGCATGGCTGCCAGCATGGCGCGCAGCGGCAGTGTGGAAAAGTATGCCGCCGGTCCAGCCGGGTCGATGGGCTGGTCGGTGACCGTCTCACCCAGGTTGTCGGGGATGCAGTAATCCATGAGGTTGATTGCCACCCGCTCAAGGGAGAGGGCGGCACGCCCGGCGGCTTCGCCCAGGCAGACAACCGCCTGCGGCTGGCTGGCTTCCAGCATTTCCAGCAGGCGCGCCGGTCCACCCTGGTGGTCGACGGGCAGGATGGCGGTGGTAATTTCAATGCCGGGGGGCGGGTTTTGTTTCAGGGCGCGCGCCGCCTCCATGGAGGGGTTGACGGGACTGCCTGCGAAGGGTTCAAATCCGGTGATGAGTATGTGCATGTGAGAAACCTCCATGAATTATTGTACACCGGATCCCAATGCAGGTCGGGTTGAGTGCGTATCATTCCAGACCACAGCCGGGGCAGGGACAAGCCCTGCCCCGACCGGTGAAAAACATCAAAAAATACGTTAATCAACGGGTGATCAGCGGCATCCAGACAATCGACACGGGCTCCCGGCAGACCAGCAGCCGTTCATGGGTGTCATAAAGTGTCGAGCCATCCGAATCAACCCCGCCGGTTGCCCATAAGGCGGAGCGGCTGGCGCCTCCGCCCAGGGAAGCCCTTGCCTGGTTGAGCGCCGGCAGCGCGGGCGAGGTCAACCAGGAATTTAACCCGGGGACATACATGCCGGTGTGATTCACGCTTGAAAGGGTTGAATCGCGGATGCCGCCAAAAAGGAATAGCGCATCCCGGGCAACCCCGCCAGCCTGGAATGACCACCCGGTGTACTCATCGTTGGTCGGCAGGGGTTCAGCGTAGTTCCATTCCGTGCCGTCAAAAATTTCCATGCTGGGGTTGTTCACAAGCCCCAGTTCATTTGTTCCGCCGGCAGCCGCCAGTTTACCATCCAGCCAGCCGGCAACGAAATCCGTCCGGGCGGTCTGCATTGGAGCCAGCTCTGTCCAGGTTTGGGCTGCCACATCCAGCACCCAGACCCGGTTGGTTGGAATCGAACCCCCGGCGCCATCATCCACCAAGCCTCCCAGACGGTATATCCTGCCGGATTGTGCATCCACTGCGACGGAATAATTCCTGGCGCCGATGAAATGATCGCCCGCCGGGATTGTGCTCCAGGCATCCATCCCGGTGTCATAGACATAGGTATTTCCATCCCAGGTTTCCGTCAATGCCCCCGGAATATATATCCTCCCGTCAACCACCCCGGCTTGAACACCAGACAGGTTGACCGGTGCGGGAGACATTTCCTCCCAGGCATCCGAGGCGATGGTATAGCGATAATTGGTGTTCACCGTCGATAATTCATCGGATGTACTCATGCCGCCAATGACAAAGACATGGTCCCCGGTTGCGGTTTCAGCGGCGTTCATGCGCCCTTCCGGAAGGGGCGACATGATCGTCCAATCCCCCGATATACCCAGGTAGGAAGTCTGGACTGTCGATTGCACCATACCGCCCGGCAGATTCCGGGGGATGGCTGTCACCACCAGGCTGTCGCCCTCCATCAACTCAGCCTGTTTCGGGACTTGAACTGAAACAGTCACATCCAGGCTGCCGCCTGCCGGGACATCCACAACCGCTGGTTCCAGAACCGCGTCCCAATTGTGACCGGTAAGTGACAGGTCCACTATTTGGGAGGTGGCACAACTCACCGACAGGGTTTGACTGGAGGTTTCACCCTGGCAGGCATTCCCAGCCGAGGATGATATGGAACAGGGGCAGGGGTAATTCATTTGAGCCACTGCGACATTATCCAGATAAATATTCCCCCCGGTCATAAATAATCCAGCAAAACCCAACTTTACCGTGGATTCGCCGGAATATTCAGAGAGATCAACCTTGTGCAGATCCCAGCCGGGTTCATCATAGGAAGGATAATAGCGCCAAAAGTGAATGCCGGTAGAAAACCAGTTGGCGCCATCATCCAATGATATTTCGATTCTTATTCCGTCATTGTACTCAGGTCTTACCAAATCATGGTACATCTGGAAGACCAGTTGATACGGCTTATCCGCCGGCAGGGAAAAGGTTGAAGTCTCCAGCCGGGTGGAGACATAATATCGATTAAATGCGCAAGTAAAGCACGTCGCATACTCCCCGCCATACACCGGGCGCCCGCTGGATACTTTCAGCCATGGATACCTCATATGGAAATAAGACATTGACCAGCCGGGCGGCGGGAACCCCTTTTCTTCAAAACCGGAAAACAGGAGAGGTATGTCTGCAACAAGGTAGGTGTTGGCGTTCAGGTCCACGCGCTCCGGCTCGGCTTCCCCATCGGTGATGCTGGCACTGCTGAAAACCACCGAATTGCACAACACTTCATCTGGCTGCACTTCAAAGGATACCTCCACGGTTGTATTCTGGCGGACCCCTCCCGACCAGGTGATCCGGTTGTTGTCCTCATCGTAACTGCAAATTCCATTATTACAAGCCAGGCTGTCCGGGATGTAAAACATTCCCTCCGGAATGGGAGTGGTCATGAAGGTGCCCATGCTTGCCAGACGACCCGTATTGGTGATGGAGATCACCTGGGATATGGGCGATCCATTCAGGGATACCGGAGCCAGGTTAATTTTGGAGGTTGTAAAGTTTGCCGTTGGTGGCGTGGGTGTCCAGGTATAGGTTAACCCCGTGGCAGGGTAGACCGTCGGGGTGAGCAGCATTGTATCGTAGTTATCGTCGCTGCGGTCGGAGTTCGACCAGTCGGTGGTTGTGGTCCGGCTTTCGTAATCAAAATTCCCGGTGCCCTTAATACCCACCTGGGGATGGCGGGTAAAATCGTTTATTTGAAAGGTGCCATAAACAAATTCGACAATATTTGTCCCTTCATATAGTCGCACCTGGTAGTATAACCTTGATAGTTCTCCAAAATGGCGAAAATCCTTCCACTGGATGACAAAAATCCGTTCCGGCGCCGTGCCCAGCAGCTGTGAACGTAACTCGGCATGGATATTCCCCTGCTGATGATCAGAATGAGGAGATACCAGGTTGGAACAAATTTCGGCGTCCGGGTTGCTGATGGCATCGTAGGAGCACATATCGGTATAACTTCTTTCACCAAACCGGACAAATCCATTGGTGTTGATGCTCACCTGGGTGAAGTTTATTTCATTAAATTCAAAGGTAAAACCGATATTTACGTTATTGTAATTTCTATTATAGAGGTATTCGCCCGAGTTATGCAGGGTTCCTTCGGTGATTTCCGTGTAGGTTCCGATGGAGGAGCCAAATTTATACAGAGACCGCACCCCGTTGATTTCACCGTCCAGCGGTTGGGCATTAGGCATGGGGTTGGAGATTTCGATTTGCGATTGATCGCCCAACTGATTCCAATCCGCCCGGGCAGCCGGGACTGGCATTGTCATGCCTGCCATCAAGCCCAATATAATCATGACCCATAGGAGATGGGAACGTTTGAAGGCATTAAATAACATGTCATTCTCCCAAATTTAATTTACCATTGGGTAATGTCGTCGCCAGCTGGTTGGGCTGTGCAGGCATTCAACGGAATATGCGTATTCAATTTAATTAATTGGATGAATAACCAGCGCCCAGCTTCCTCTCATAGGTCAGAGGAGGTTTTGATGAGGCTACGTTGATGAATTTTAACTAAATTAAAAATTAGATTATTTAAACATATTTTAATGTATTAATCTTTAAAGTCAAGTGAATTAGTCAAGATTTATCGTATCAAGGGCTGAGAACGGGTGTGATCACGAGTCAATCACCCCCTTAACCCATCAATCGGCGCAATCCGGAAAATCTGTGGAGGATTTCTCCCGAATTAAATCAGACCCCGTATTTCTCAGCCCAGGTGTCCAGCAATTCCTCAAAATTATCCAGCCAGGCGTCCAGCATCTCAAGCCGGTGGGATAAATTCTCCCGACCCAAACCCAGCGGCTGCAGGGCGGACTGCCACCCCCCCATTATTTCCGGATGGCTCCTCTCCAGCAGCACCACCGACTGGGTCCAGGTGCGCAATAAAATCCACAATGCCTCTGCCGGTTCATCCTCACGCAGGGTGGACACGGCGCGGGTGTAATACTGCCGGCGGGGGGTGGCAATGCGCGCCGGGCAGTCCTTATGGCTTGCGGCGGCGTCGAGTGCACCTTCCCAGGCAGGCAGCCAGCCCTCCCAGGCGGCGGCGGGCAGGTCCCCCTCCGAAATCATATCCGCCAGACCGGCTGCCAGTCCGGGTCGGTCGAGCATCTGCGCCCGGTCGGGCAATTCCAGGAAAAAGCGGCGTTCGGTCAGCGGCGGACCGTTCAGCACGGCAAGGGCATTGCCGGCGTTTTCCAGCGCTTTCAGATAGGTCCACATCAGGGCTGGCAATTTGGCGGGCGGGTCGCTGACCAGCAGCAGCCAGGCATTGCGGGCGGCTTCCGCCAGCGGGCGCACCCGCTGGATCACCATCTCCGGGTCGTTAAACTTGTCCGAGACGGATGCCTGGGTGAATTCAAACCAGTGCTGCACATCGTACAGCGGCAGCGGATTGTGAATCAGATAGGATCCCACC
>CALMHE010000525.1 GCA_937863865.1 uncultured Anaerolineaceae bacterium
TGCCCACCCTGATGCGGTTGGAGTCCATCAAGGTGCGCAGTTCATCCTCTGAACCGACGCGGTACTCCAGTTTGAAATAATCCGCTGCCTGATATGCTTCAATGAATGCCCGGGAGGCGGGGGAATTATCCTGGTCCCAGACGCCAAGTTCCACATTGCGCACATCATTGGTGGCGGCATAACCCAACATGAGCAGCATGATGACCGGCAGCAGGAATGTGATCACCAGGGCGCGGGGATCACGGATGATTTGAATGAATTCCTTTCGAATCAGAGCCATCAGGCGGGCGTTACGCATCTTCAACCTCCTCATCCGGCGCCCCCTGTCTGAGAATCCCGTGCAGGTAGATGTCCACGAAAAGATCGAGGCTCTCGTCACCAAAAATGGGGAGAACCTCTTGCGGGACAAGCCGGCGGGTCATGTAATAGGAGAAAAACAAGCCGAGAAACGATCTCAGCAGGGTGGGCAGGGGAATGTCTCGTAATTCCTGCGGCTGTTGCTGCAACAGGTCCCCCAATTCCACAAACACCGGCAGGGCGCTTTCAACCAGCAGGGAAGTATGCCGGGCGTTAAACTCAATGATTTCAATCAACATTAAATTAACGGATTCAGTACGCCGGTCGAGTTCCTCCACCATCAGGCGGGCGGCGGAGCGCACCACCTCAGCGGTGGTTTTTCCCTCCACCTGGTTCAGAATGGGTGCAGCCAACAAAACCGGGAGGCGCTGGGTAAAAATTGCCACCCAGATCTCCTCCTTCGAGGAAAAGTGATTGTAAATTCCGCCCATGGTCACTCCGGCTCTGCCGCCAATTTGACGCATGGAGGTGGCATGATATCCCTGCTCGAGGAAAAGCGAATGAGCGGCATCCAGGATTTTTTGGCGGGTAATTTCACTCTGCTGGCGGGAACTAACTGGACTCATGATCCATCCTTGATCATAGCGAACGTTCGTTATTTATAATCGCGCCTTTTTTGCCTCCTGTCAAGGTTTTCCATGTTTCAGGTGTACAATAATGACAAGGAAACAAGTTATGGAAACACCAGCCCTCCCCCGCCAGATACCCATTGTTCATATCTCAGGCACCCACCGCCAGATGGGAAACCAGATTGGCGAAGCCCGGCGCGAACAGATCCTGCACAGCATAGCCAATGCCAAACAGTTGATCCAGGATACCTACGAAGAACTTCACCTCACCTGGGAATCAGCCCAAATCCAATCCCGTAAATATATTCCGTTTGCCCAGGAAGCTTATCCCCAGTATGTCGAGGAAATGTACGGCATTGCGGAAGGGGCGCGGGTGCCGTTTGATGATGTTGCCATCGTCAACGCCATGGAAGGTGTCACCATGGACGCCCTGCACCTCACCAAGTGCACCAGCATGGCGGTCAACCAGCGCCACACTGCCAACCAGCACGTCCTGGCCGCGCACAACGAGGACTGGCTGCCCGAGGATGAACCGGATGTCTTTCTTGTTCATGCCTCCCCGCGGGACGAACCGCCTTTCCTCGCCATGACTTACGGTGCTCTGCTTCCCAATATTGGCATGAACGCGGCGGGGCTTTGTCAGTGTTGTGATACAGTGTACCCGCGCGACAGCCGGATCGGCATCCCGCGCGTGATTGTCTCGCGGGCGGTTCTGGGGGCGCGCAGCCCGTCGGACGCCATCCGCTGCACCGTGATACCCCACCGGGCGGCGGGTTACAATCACCTGCTGGTCCATGAATCCGGCGAGTTGTACAACATTGAGGTTTCCGCCCGCCAGTTCGCACTGCTCTATGGTGAAGACGGCAGACTGGTGCACACCAATCAATATCTGCACCCGACCATGCTGGGCATTGAGGATGAATCCGATGAGTTAATCAGCACTCGTGTCCGCTATTACCGGGCGCTGCGCCTGCTGCGCGAGACCAGCCTGCATACGGTTGAGACTCTTCAGACCATCCTCAGGGATCATATCAATTATCCCGACTCAATCTGCAATCACGATTCGAGTAATGAGAACCGGATGGATCGGGAAAAAACAATCACCTCACTGGTGATGGACCTGACCGAACGCACCATGTATGCTTCATGGGGCACACCCTGCCAGAATCCCTATTACCGTTACCAGGTGAATGCCTGAACGGTTTAATCCAACGTCAACACACCCGTCTGGGAAATTGCATCACCCAAAACCGACCGGCACAGTGCAAAAGCCTGCTCGGCTGTAATGGCACTCAGCGGATGCACCATCAGATGCATGGGAATGGGAGCAGCATGGGAGCCCACTTCCTGCTCATAATGAATGCCATTTAACAACATGCCGCCGTTGCGCCGGTAAAATTCAATCCGGCTGCGGGCAAAATCCGCTTGTTCGGGGGTTTCTGCTTCCTCCGGTATTTCCACTTCGTAGATGAGTGCTGAATATTCCCTGGGATTCAATTGACTCACCACGTACTGGTAAATCTGCGCCCCCACCCCCCGGGAACGCAGATGGGGCTGCACCGCCAGGTACCACAACAACGCCAGACCATACTCCGGACGCGTGGAGTACCACACAAGACCTGCAAAATTCTTTTCAGGGTCCAGCACACCCAGCAGATATTCATGCTGGAGCGAAGTTGGATTCCTCCACAGGCTGAGAATATCAGCGACCAGGATTCGTTCCCGGGCTGGAAACGCCTGCTCATAGAGTTCCAACCAGGGGATCATCAGATCATCCTGCACCCCTTTCAAACGTTTATATTGATAAGCATCAGGGTTCATATCATCCTCCCGGGGGATGCTGGAACTCCCAAAAGGCTGGCGCCGGACCAGCACGGCGTCATCATCGGATCATCTCACCCAGCAGGATTACAACTGCCTGCTGATTTTGAACTTCATATGGCTTGTCGGGCAGGCGCATCACCTGACCCAGGGTCGTACCGCCTGCGAGCGGTACCTCGCCGAGTTCCTCCACCAATATTTGCGGGATCAACTCCGGCTGGAGATCAAATAATATCCGCCAGGCTGCATCCACCAACGCAACAGCCAGGAAGGGAGTGGCATTTCCCAGGCTCCGGCGGGCGGAACGAGCCGCCTGTCGAAGGGCTTCCTCGCAGGCGGATGGACTGCCAATCATCAGGCAGGTGTCCCCATCCGGTGGTGCGGGAATATTAATCCGCAGGCTGCCATCCACCTCCACATTTACCGGAGACCGCACCCAGCCATTTTCACCCCGCCCGCCCAGTGGGTACATCCGTGCCAGTTCATTTAACGGCGGATTCTGCCATTCATCAGGTTTTCGCCCCAGCCACCGGCTGTAAAATTCAACCGGCAGATCACCATCAAGCGAGGTGATGAATTGTTCACCTGCCTGTGTAATTTTCACATGAACACCTGAATCAATCCAGCCGTGCCCCCAGCCTGCACCCATGCGGATTGATCCGCCGAACAACATGCCAGCCAGGGAACCGGTGCCGCATTGTCTGGCGCCAACCCCCAGATCACTCTGACCCGACCGGGGAGCACCATCCACCAGGCAGCCGGACACCTCAATGGGCAGTCCTTCAAATGCCGGAGCAAGCTCCAGCGGGTTACCCTGCCTTCCATCCAGGGCGAGCAGGGCAGCCTGCACAACCTGTGATTCCGCCATCAGTGCCTGCGCCAGTTCATGGGCAGCAGATTTCACCGAACGGGAATAATCCGGCAGCCAGAGCGGAGCTGCTTTCAAATTGATCCCGGCAGCCAGAACCACCGTCACTGAACGGGGTTGTTCCGATCCGCCTGCCAGCGGACAGCGGGTTGAGATGCCCCAGAGTGGAATGCCTCCAACCGTTCGTTCAACCCCTGCCATCACTTCTTCCAACCTGTATTCCCAGCCTGCAAAGATCAAACCAAAGGCGGGCGGGGCGGCACCCAGTTGAAGGAGCGCCTCCCGGGCTGCCTGCGCGCCAGTCTCATCCCCATCCAGACCCTGCATGGAAGCCAGGGCAGAGAATGCTCTCATCAAGTCTCCTCCCGGTGTTATTGTTGTGCCACCGGTACGGTAAAGTGGAAGGTCGTGCCTTTGCGAAATTCGCTTTCAAACCAGATGTGACCGCCCTGCATTTCGACCAGGCTGCGGGTAATATTCAAACCCAGCCCGGTGCCGGGAGCCTCCCTGGTTTTGGGATCTTCCGACCGGAAGAATTTCTGGAAGATCCTCTCCTGATCTTCGGATGCAATTCCTATGCCAGAATCTTTCACCCAGATGTGAATCACCTCCGCCGCACCCTGCGGATCCCAGCGATTCTCGCAGCACTCAGCCCCCACATAAATTGTCCCGCTTTTGTCGGTATACTTGTTGGCATTGCTGACCAGGTTAACCAACACCTGCATCAACCTGTCCCGGTCCGACCAGGTCGGCGGCAAATCTCCGGGTATTTCCACCGTGACAACCTGGCTCTTTTCTTCCACCTGCTTGCGAAGGGAACGCAATGCCTCATCCACAACCTCCGCCAATGGGATTGCCTGAAATTCCAGCCGCATTCTGCCAGCTTCAATCTTGGAATGGTCATTCAAGTCGGAGATTAATATATTCATCCGGTCAATGTTGGACCGGATGGTCGCCAGGAAATTCGCCTGCGGTTCGGTCACCGGTCCCACGGCGCCGGCTGCCACCAGCTCGGTATAACCCTTGATGGAAGTCATCGGGTTCTTCAACTCGTGCGCCACAAAGGAGACAAATTCGCTCTTTGCCACATTTGCCGCCTGAACCGCAGCATACAGTTGGGCATTGGCGATGGAAATTGCGGCATGGTCACTGAGCCGTTCCAGAAAACCCAACATATCTTCATTTACAAAATTCGTTTTCGTGGATTCCAGCAGGATGATGCCAATGGTGCGCCCCTCACGCCGGATGGGCAGCGCTGCCTGGCTGCAGGCGCCTGCCAACAACCCGTTCCTGTCATCCGGGAGGATGCGGTGCAACGGCTGGGCATCCTCCAGGATTTCCTCCAGGTCAATCACAGCCAGCGGGAGAGAGGTTTCATGCCAGGGTGCCAGTTCATTCGCATAACCCTGGGCATCCATGATTTTCAAGCTTCCCCCTTCCAGCAAGCCAATCAAACCCGCCCCGGCATTCGACTGCTTCATTGCCCACTTCAATGTGATGTGCATGGCGCGGGCGGGTTCCAGCGAGGCGTTCAACTCGCGGTCAATCCGCTGCATCACCGAAAGTTCCTCCACCCTCTCCGCAAGCGCCTGGTCGGTGAGCGTGTAAAGGCGGGCATTCTCCAGTGCAATCGCCGCCTGGGCGGCAAATGCCACAAGCAGATCCCGGTCGTCATCGGTAAACAGGGAACCATTCCGGGGGTTGATGACCTCCACCACACCGGTCACATTTTCCTTCACGAGCAAAGGCACCACCAGAACCGTCCGGGTGATAAAACCGGTCTGGTGGTCATTTTGTGAGAACCATTCCGGGTTTTGGGTGACATCATCGATGATCAGGGGTTCGCGGGTGCGCACCACCCTGCCCGCCAGACCCGAGCCCGGCGGCATACGGACACCCGCGAGCTGTCCGGCGGCATTGCCTTCCACCACACGGAACACCAGTTCACCAGTGGGCTGATCAACCATGATCAGACTGCCGGCTTCACAATCCAGCATTTCCACGGCATCGCGCATAATCGTCTTCAGAAGGGGTTCAATCTCAAGCGTGGAGGTCAGCCGCCGCGTAATTTCGTTCAACTTGGAAAGCTGGCGGGCGCGGCGCTCGGTTTCCTCCAGCAGGTGTGATTTTTCAATCGCACCCCCCAACTGATCCGCCACCGACTGCAGCAGGTTAAGTTGTTCGGGTGTGTAAACCAAACCGGGTTGATCACTGCCCAGGCTGAGGGCGCCGATGGTCTTGGCGCCTGAATTCAATGGGACACTTAACCAGGCAAACACCGGATGCGCCGGCAACAGCAGACCGCGCCGCTGCACCTCACGGTTGTAA
>CALMHE010000526.1 GCA_937863865.1 uncultured Anaerolineaceae bacterium
CAACAAATTATGGCTGAATCTTTGTCATATCCATGGTGAAAATATCATGTTTAACATGATCTCCACATACCCTGTTCAGGTATTTAACTGGCACGATCGACAGACCCCGCCTTCACTTGATCAAGCTCAGTTAATCGTAGCCGGTGTTGTTTGTGGTGGATTGCAACAATGGAATACAATGGCTATTGGAACACCCGTGGATGTCGCCAATGAAGCCGCCCAAGCAATTCAATCAACAAATGGCAAGCGATTGATCCTGGGTACTGGATGTGTCCTGCCCATCATCACTCCACATGGTAATATTCAAGCTGCATTGGAGACCGTTGATCAAATAACCGGTGGGACTAACTAAGATGTCTTCACCTCGAGTAATAGCTGGAAAAGCCCGTGGAATCCGCCTGCAATCCGTACCCGGTGATATCACCCGCCCTGTTACTGATCGTGTAAAGGAAGCACTATTTAATATTATTGGCGGTGATATAGTCGATGCATCTATTCTGGATTTATTTGGAGGAACTGGTGCAATCAGCATTGAAGCCCTCAGTCGGGGTGCATCCTATGCTCGCATCATTGACCTGCATCGAACCGCGATCAATACAATTAAAAATAATCTTCAAATCACCCGCCTGTCAGAAATGGCAGATGTCCGCCTGGCAGATGCCTTTGCATACCTTGGGTCAACACCTGACCGCTCATTTGATTATATTTATATTGCCCCGCCCCAATATAAAGGAATGTGGCAGCATGCAATGAATTTACTTGATCAAAATTCCAGCTGGCTTGCCAATGAAGCCTGGGTGATAGTCCAGATCGATCCACTTGAATATGAAATATTACCTCTCGAGCATTTACATGAATTCGACAAAAGAAAATATGGCAGTACATTGCTTGTATTCTTTATGTTAGTTACAAACAGGGATCATCCAAACGAAATCATTAATTGATCCTGGTTATCATATTGATAGACAGCTGAAAAAGGTGAATCAGATTCCTGCATTCTGGTAATTTTTTCCAAAAGGACTGGCAAGTCTTCCACACAAGGAACTGACATAAGGTCAGAGAGTCGTACCCATCTTAATTCACCTTCATGGGATGAATTCAATATTCCAGTAAATTCCTCCACTTGAAAAACAAATAAACCAATTCCCGGGATGTTCCCGGTAGTAATCATGACAGTTCCGCACAATTGTAACCGGGTCGCAATCAGCCCTGTTTCCTCAAATAATTCACGCCTCGCTGCACTGAGGACATCCTCTCCTTTTTCGATATGTCCTCCAATCCCGTTATACCGGTTTGCCCAAATGCGTTTAGTAGAAGCACCTTTAAGCAACAAGACACTGTCCCTTTCAATGACGAATATTAAAGTGCGCGGAATAATCTGAAATCGATTTTTATCCACCACCTGATCTGAAACTGGCATAAGTGGTTCTCCCTTAAGTCAATTGGGGCGTGGTTGTTAGTCTACAACCACGCCCCAAACATACTGTAGAGATCAATCAATCAGCCAGATCGCTGACATCGTCAGAACCCGTGTTATCACCAAGGTAATCCTTCAAATCTGGAATTCTGACCGCTGGTTTGATGTACTTGTCAACATAAGTTTTCGTACCAGCTACGCCCATTGCGGCAAATAGTTTCTTGAATTGCTCTTCCCAGGCATCCACAATCACTTTTTTAACTTCAACGGGCAGATACCAGGATTGTTTCTTGAATCGACCAATGGCGTACTTGCGAGTCTTGTAATAAAACTGTTCATCCGTCATATTCGGCTTTCGCTCATTGGAATGATTTTCTCGCAGGTAAGCATACATTTCATCGCGCAGCGAATCAGGAATTCTATCAAAGAACATTGTCATGAAATTAGTTGCCAGGTGAACTTCCACGGCTTCATATTCCACAAATTTACTGAAGGCATCCTGTGGCAAGGTGGATGCTCCATGTTGAACTGTTCCGCCAATATGATATTCGTTGCGTCCCACACGACTTAGTTTTCTCAAGGTATCGAAGTCGACATTCACAGTTGCAATGGTGCCATCCGGAAGTACCACTCCACCATGGGATGTGCCTGTCTGAATGGATATTTTACTTAATCCTTTTGCATTTGGATCAATGTTTTTCAAGGTTGTATTGAACCCATCGAGATAGGCTCTCAATTCTTCCTCGGTTGAATTATGCCCGCCTACTTCTCCAATTTCACCTCCAACAGAAACCTCAATACCCTCCGGTTGTTCACTTCGAATAAAAGCGGTTAACATCGCTGATAATTCAACGTTGAGAACCTGTTGCTCTGCAACAGTGGGCTTTCCAATATCTACCAGTGTGGATGTGTCCACATCAATGTTATAAAAACCGGCTGCAAGGGATTCTTTGATAAGTTCCTTGATGGTATTAATTTCTGTCTCAGAATCTGATAAAAACCTTTTTGCGGAAATCTGAAAATGGTCACCCTGGATGAAAACCGGTCCACGATATCCTTCTGCAATCGCTGCTGCAAGAACGCTCGTGGTGTATTCTGCAGGTCTTTGATCTGAATACCCCATTTCCGAGCGTGCGATTTCAAAAATAATCGCTGAGCCATTGATGGGAATCGCTGCCCTAAATACCGCACAGGCACAATCGAATGCCATTACGCGCAGATTCATCGCCGGGACTGTAAATGTTGTCGGGACATCACCCCGACCACGAGCTATATATAGATCATTAATGGAAGCTGAAAAAATGCCAAGATCAGCAGCCGCTGCCCTGACAAGATATCGAGCCATTGCCTGCCGTTCGCCTGATTCAAAAACAGAAATTTCTACCAATCGGTGGATCACATTCTTGAGTACTGGTTCATTAACCACCCTGACTCCATGAGCAGAAATTTCAAGGCTTCCTTCTGTTATTTCATTAAATTCATCAGTCAAATTTGTATTCATTTTTCACCTCGTATATTAACTCAAGAACATGGGTACGCCCATGAAATCTCGCACTTTGGGGCGATACTTGGCAATATCATAGTAGCTGGGGACATCCACTCTCTTTCTGCCTGCAAGTACCATCTCCACAGGAACAGTTGTATATTTTCCGCCATGAAGAGCCACCATTTTCCCTGTTTCCTTGCGGCGGATAAGTTGTATCGCCAAATTACCGAATGACATGGCAACCATCCGATCCAGTGAATCAGGTGCACCTGATCTCATCAGATATCCCAATTGCTGATACATGATATTTTGTCCCGTAATTCTCTTGACTTCATCAGACAATATTTCTCCGACTCCTCCGAGTTTACGATGACCATAAGCATCAGCTTCACCAGTCTCAACAACATCACCGCCTTCCATAATAGCACCTTCGGAAATTGTCATAATTGCATAATTGGATGGTTTATTCCGTTTATCTTCGACTAAAAAATCGCATAATTTGTGTACATCAAAAGGAACTTCCGGAATGAGTGCACGATCCACATCCGCCAGGTAAGCACTGATTAAGCTTGTTTCACCTGAATTACGACCAAATAATTCCACGATGCCTATTCGTTCATGTGAACCGACAGATGTGCGCATATTGGTAATAAAATCAATCGAACGGGTAACCGCAGTGGAAAAACCAATGCAATAATCTGTCCCAAAAACATCATTGTACATGGTTTTGGGAATGGCGACGACTGGAAATCCTTCTTTATGCAATCTGACGGCGAAACTTAATGTGTC
>CALMHE010000527.1 GCA_937863865.1 uncultured Anaerolineaceae bacterium
TTAAAAAAAGGGGATGTTCTCGCAGTTGCTCGGATTGCAGGCATACAAGCTGCCAAAAAAACCTCTGACCTGATCCCGCTCTGTCACCCACTGCTCATAAACCAGGTTGATATGAATCTGGATGTGGATGATGACATGCCCGGCGTGATGATCACTGCAACCGTGAGGGTGACAGGTAAAACAGGGGTTGAAATGGAGGCATTGACCGCAGTATCAGTAGCGGCACTGACTGTTTATGACATGGTCAAAGCAGTTGACAAGACCGGCAGGATTCAAAACATCCGGTTGGTGGAAAAACATGGCGGGCAAAGTGGAGACGTTGTTCATGCATGATATCCATTTGTCGGTGTTGTTTTTTGCATATTTAAAGGAGAAAACCGGAACTGCCAAATGCCAGATAGTCTTGAAAAAAGGGGCAAATATTAAAGAATTAAAGGAACACTTGATCCGGCATTATCCTTTGTTGGAATTGGTGATCGACCACACCGTGGTCGCTGTCAATCGAAAGTATGTGCCGGATGAACAAATTTTGATGGACAATGATGAAGTGGCGTTCTTTCCACCGGTAAGCGGGGGTGCGGAAGGTAAAACCATTGCAAGAATCACAACGAAACCTTTGGACCTTGATGCATTGGTGACGGAACTCACCCAATCAACCACAGGCGCGGTGTGTGCTTTTATTGGCACCGTCCGGGGTACCACTGTTCGTGGAAAACCTCATAAAACCGCCCGATTGGAATATGAAGCATACATTCCCATGGCGGAGGAAAAGATGTTCCAGATAGTTGCTGAAATCCGTCAAAGATGGGTGGATGTGGAAGGAGTGGCATTGGTGCAGCGAATCGGCATGTTGGAAGCCGGGTCAGTCACGATTGCCATCCTGTGCACTGCCGCGCACCGGGATGCGGGTGTGTTTGAAGCAGCCCGTTTTGGAATCGACCGGTTAAAGGAAATTGTTCCCATTTGGAAGAAGGAAGTTGGACCCGGGGGTGAAGTTTGGGTGGAGGGAGAGTATCGTCCTCGTGAAGGAGATTAAATCATATGGTTGTCTGTTGTGAAAATTGCCATCAACCCTACCCCGAGACAGGCTTTCCATTCCGCTGCCCCGCTTGTGGTGGCATGTATGATTATGCCCAACCGCCGGTGTTTGATTCCAGCCGGGTGGATTCATCCCAACCGGGTATGTGGCGCTACCGACATACTTTCGACCTGCCGGCTGATGCACCGGTAACCTACCTTGGTGAAGGGATGACCCCGCTTATCCGTTTTGCAATTTCCGGTAAACAGGTGGGATTGAAGATGGAATCACAGAATCCGACTGGTTCCTACAAGGATCGTGGCAGTGCGGTTCTGGTGAGCAAGTTGATCAGCCGGGGGGTGAAATTGGCTGTGGAGGATTCCTCCGGAAATGCCGGAGCATCATTTGCTGCTTATGCCGGGTGTGGAGGAGTGAAAGCAAGGATTTATATCCCGGAGAACGCAGCCGGACCCAAACGGCTGCAGATTGAGCGGCAAGGAGCGGAACTGGTGCGCGTGGCGGGACCGCGATCGGAGGCGGCGCGGGCGGTTTTACAGGATGCCGAAAGTGGAATTCCATATGCCAGCCATGCCTGCATTCCATTTGGATTGACCGGCATAGCAACCATGGCATATGAGATCTGGGAAACCTTGCAAAGTGCACCCGGATCCGTGATTGCACCGGTGGGGCATGGGGGGCTGCTGTTGGGAATTATGCGCGGATTTCAATCTTTGAAAAATGCGGGATTGATTACCGAAACCCCTTTTTACGTGGGAGTCCAGGCTGCCAATTGTTCACCCATGGTTGAAGCATACGAACACGGAAAGCTGGAATTGAACCAGTACACCGAGGGCTGGACTCTGGCTGAAGGTGTCCGGGTATCCAAACCGGCGCGTGGAAAAGCACTGCTGCAGGAGATGGATCATGGAACTTTCATTGCCATTCCTGAGGAGGAAATCCTGCCTGCGTTTTATGAACTTGCCCGGAAGGGTTTATATGTGGAACCAACTGCTGCATTGGGATGGTCAGCGCTGGTAAAATTGATCCACCAACTGGTGGAACCGATTATTGTTGTTTTAACAGGTTCCGGGTTAAAATATATATAATATTTCAATCCAATTTAGTACATATCATTAATCAGAACTCATGGAGCGCAAGCCCCTTCATCTTTTTGGAGAGTCTGCCGCTCCCGGAGTTCCACGGAGGATCCATGGAATTAAATCAAAATAACGGGGGACAGGAATCTGTGGCTGAATTTGCTGAACGGTTGGGATTTCATTTTTCCGACCGATTGTTGCTCAGCCGGGCATTAACCCATCGATCGTATATCAATGAGCACCCGGAAGCTGTTGAGGATAACGAGCGTCTTGAGTTCCTGGGTGATGCTGTGCTGGATTTCATTACGGGAGCATGGCTGTATAACCGGTATCCGGATATGATGGAGGGTGACCTGACACGGATGCGATCTGCGTTGGTCCATACCGAACAACTCGCGGATTTTGGGAGGGAGATCGGTCTGGGTCGTGCCTTGCGGATGGGGAGGGGTGAACTGCAGGGGGGAGGGCGTGACCTCTATCTGAAGTATTACAAAAAGATCCTCAATAAGGATGCCAGGGCCTTCATGATCGCGCCGGACGTTCC
>CALMHE010000528.1 GCA_937863865.1 uncultured Anaerolineaceae bacterium
ATTGCGCGGTTTACCGACAGGACTGCTGAATTTAAAGCGTCTGCATGTTCAGCAACGCCTAATTCCACTTTCTCGATCGCCTGCCGTAATGCCAGATCGCTGTTTCCCAATGCAGAGAATACCGGAATGGCGTAGGCATAATCCAGTGATTGAATTGCAGCTTTACGTACAGGTTCATCCAGGATGAGTTGTTGGATTTCAGACCAGGCAAAAGCGTCGTTATAAATCGGCAAATATCCTGTATTTTGGGTCATATACAATGAGCTTTCCTTCGAAGTCATATATTTGACAAACTCCCAGGAAGCATCGCGAATTGCTTCATTGTCATTTTTAAAAATAACCATGCTTCCTCCTCCCAGGGGGAGGGAGCGTTCATTGTTGTCGATAGCCGGGAACATGGTGACGCCCAATTTGAAGGATGTACTCTTGCTTAACGTATTTACGGAAGCACTGGAACCGAAAAGGATTGCCAGTTTTCCTGCCAGAAAATCAGTCTGGGCTTCGGCATGCTGGTTGGGAGGCATTACTTTATATTTCTTTACCAGATCTCCCCACAAGGTCAGCATTTCCACCGCTTCGGGGCTGTTATATAAGACTTCACTTAAATCATCATTGACAATTTTTACGCCATTCCCCAACATCATTGCGTCGAAATACCAGTGGGTATCATCACGTGAGTTAACTCCATATTGAACTGGCAAGCCTGTATTATTGGGATCGAGGGTTAATTGTTTGGCTAAATCAATTAATTCATCAAAATTCTCGGGGGGATCTTCCGGATCGAGACCCGCAGCAGCAAATAAATCCTTGTTGTAATACATGACTGGCACAGAGTTGTTGAAAGGCATGCTCCATAATGTGCCATCAATCGTGTTGTAATCCAGGAAAGCCTGCCGGATCAAACTCAAATCCAATCCGTTTTCGCCATTCGTAAAATCAGTCATTGGCAGGATTGCATCGCTTGTTCCCAGGAGGGGAGCCCCACCCAATTGGGCTACATTTGGCAGTGATCCCCCGGTAATTGCGCTATAAACTTTAGCCATGATTGCGCTGTAATTTCCCTGATAGGTGGCTGTAACTGTAATGTTCGGATGGGTTTCATTGAACTGACGAACCAATGTTTCAACAACCTCGCCTGTTTCACCGGATAGTGAATACCAGAAGTCAAGAGTGACATGCCCACTGGCATCGACGCTCCCTCCACTTGAAATATCATCAGATTTTGAGTTATTGCCTGAATTAGCACCACCGCAGGCGGATAATATTATTGCGAACAACAGGGTGATTATTATCAATTTACGCGAATTCATTAGGTTTTTCCCTTCCTTTATTTGGAGTTGAAAAAAATATCCTTGGTTGAATTTATGGGTTGAGCTAAATTTATTTTCCTCCAAGGTCCTTATACATCCTTCAATCCGCTGCTTGCCATACTCTCAACAAATGTCTTTTGTACCAAAAAATAGAAAATAATTATTGGCAGAGTAACCAAAACCGCAGCTGCCATATATATTCCCCATTCTGTTCCACCTTCAGAACCGATGAAATAGCGCAGTCCAATCTGCAGGGTGCGCATTTTATCATTATTCGTTACAATCAAAGGCCATAGATAAGAGTTCCAGTTCCCCATGAATGCAAACAAAGCCTGGGAGGCTAAAATGGGCTTGGTTAATGGCAGGACAATTTTCACCAAAAAGCGGATTCGACCGCATCCATCCAGTTTGGCAGCTTCCTCCAGCTCGCGTGGAATGGTCATGAAAGACTGCCGAATCATAAAAACTCCGAAAGCATTGGCAAGGAAGGGAACAATTAATGCCGGATATGAGTCCATCCAACCCAGCTTGTTAATGATCATATAGGATGGGATCAAAGTCACCTGGGTTGAGATAAAGGTGGTGCTCATGAAAACCATGAACATAAACGATTTACCCACAAAACGCAGGCGAGCAAAGGCATAGGCTGCCATGCAGCATGAGACCAACTGACCAAATGTCACACATGCAGCCACGATTGTGCTGTTAATAAAGTAACGGGCAAAGGGGGCTTTTTTCCATACCTCGATATAATTTTCGAGGATCCAGGATTGTGGAATCCAGCGAGGGGGATAGACAAATATTTCGCTTAATGGTTTAAACGAAGTCGAAATCATCCATAGAAATGGGAAGATCACTGTCAATGCCAGCAGGCTGACGACAAGATACCAGATAATGGTGGAAATTACTTTATTTGGGAAAAGATGTTGGAATCTTTTTTTAAGTGACTTCGAGGTTGACAAAGAATCCTCACTCATAATGCACCTTCCGATCAACAAAGCGGAACTGGATCCATGAGAGAATTAGCAGCATACCGAAGAGGAGGACAGCAACTGCGGAAGCCTTGCCCATCTGGAAAAATTGGAAGGCTTGTTGATACAAGTAATACGCCAGTGTGGTTGTGGTTCCCAAGGGACCACCCTGGGTCATCATATCGATTTCCGTAAAGGCTTTTAATGAATTAATCAAACCAACTGTCAGAATATAAAACAATGTTGGAGTTAATAATGGCCAGGTAATCGCTGTAAAACGTCGAATTATATTTGCTCCATCAATTTCCGCTGCTTCATAATATGCTTTTGGGATGGATTGGAGACCGGCAAGGAAAATAATAATGTTGTATCCCATGCCATGCCACACACCAAGGAATATCAGGCAGGGCATGGATAAAACCGGATCACGCAGCCAGCTTTGTAAGGGCAATCCCAATGAAATTAGAAGCGAATTTAGCAAGCCGTATTGGGAAGGATTGAACAACCACAACCAAACTACTGAAACCGCCGCAAGTGAGGTAATGGCTGGCAGGAAGAAAGCTGTTCGAAAGATGCCGATTCCCCGCAAACGGCGGTTCAGCAGTAATGCAATCATCAGCGAAATAAAAAGATTAATCGGCACACCCAGGGCAAAATATAATGTGTTTGAAGCTGCCTGCCAGAATATTGGAGCTTCGATGGGATCTGAAACCAGCATTAGATAATTATTCAATCCGATGAACATGGGTTTCATGGGTAGATTCCAACGGAAAAGACTCATGTAGATCGAATAAATTGCGGGGAAAAAAGTAAATGTCACAAAAATAAGCAAGCTTGGCAGGAGGAAGAGATAGGCTGCACCTGTTTCCTCACCCCAACGACGCCACCATTTGCTCTGAACAAATGAAAACTTTCTCAAATCATGTTTATTTGTCATTTTTGTCCCAGACCTTGCTGGATTATCCTAATACTATCGATGAGAGCACTTTGAATTCTGTCCCATTCCCAACCTGTCATTAATCCTCCCTTGAGTTCCAATGTGACAACCCTCAGATCCTTTGCAGATCGTAACAAGGGCAGCCAGGCTGCAAAAGGTACATTCCCAAATATGAGTGGATAGTGATCAATTCCCTCATTATTCACATCGTGGATGTGGACATGATTGACATGAGACAACCAGTCTTGATCGACTGCCATGCCACCCTGGCTTAGAAAATCGTGACCCATGTCCCAACACACACCCAGACGAGGGTTATTTATTTCCTCTATAACATTAAAAACAGAAGATCGCGACCCCCCAATTTTAATTTCACCGACTTTCGAAGGGTGGTTGTTTTCAAGCGCAGGAAAAATACCTGGAAAACTGTCCAGCACCCAGGCGAGAAATTCAATGGTATCCTTTTCCAGAATATCCCGCTTCTGATCCATCGAGTGAGCACCATGAAAGACAACATTCACAGGAAATTTTGTTTTTTCAGCCCAACCTTGAGCGATGGACAGCATGGGTTGAAATTGATTAACGATTGCATCCCGCTGATTTCGTGAAAACCCTTCGATCCGGTTAGGATTTCGGTAGGCTGCATGAAAGCATAATTTCATGCCTGCGTTATGGCAATCCTCAATCAGGTGGGGAATTTCATTCCATTCAGGTAAAAAGGCATCCAGTTCAAATTCCAGTGTATTCAATCCGACCTGACGCAGGGGATTGAGGAATCCATTTAATCCATCCTCTCCCACCCAGCGAGGATTCATATTCAAGCTGATGCCAACATTTTGATTCATATTTATCCAGTTAACCCTTTGGCGGCAAGTAAATCCAGAATCATTCGGGATTCATCAAGAAAATTCAAATGGTTGACCGACTCAACTTGTGCAATCAGCTTATTGTCCAGTGCATCACCTCCCCGGAACGCTCCGCAAATCTGCCCGGCGATGGCCGCGATTGTATCTGTATCACCTCCAATCATGGCACCAAACCGGACTGCTTTCATGGGGTCGCCTTGTGCCAGAAGTACCACCCCCATCGATGCGGCAACCGACTCAGAGACCAGCATATCAACCCCGACATAGCGGTAAATGGAATTCAGTGCATCTTCCTCACTTGAAGCCTGCTCAACCAGATGAACAGCCAGGTCGATGCGGCTGGAAAGAGGTGTACTCCAACTCCAAACCCCATGTTTTGCTCCGTGATCTGCTCCATCTTTTGCAGCCTGCAGGATTGAAGACAGTGTGGAATTTTCATTACATGCTGCAG
>CALMHE010000529.1 GCA_937863865.1 uncultured Anaerolineaceae bacterium
CCATCAAATAGGCGGATAATCACCGTCGCCAAAATATTTGCCAGAACAACAGGTGCCTTGCGATGAGAAAATTGTCCCTGCAATATTTCAGCAACGGAACCCAAACCAATTTCCATTTGATCCAACACCCCATTGACGGTGCTGTTTTCTTTGGTGGAACGAATGGAAGCCGGATCAATATCCACCGCAAGTGATGACCGGGCACCCAACAGGACGGCTGCGATGGATAAAATCCCTGATCCGCAGCCAACGTCAATCACCCACTGGTGGGGTTTTACATATTTTTCAATCAATGCAAGGCATAATTGAGTGGTGGGATGAGTGCCTGTTCCAAATGCCATGCTGGGATCGATTTTGACCGCGATCCGGTCCGGTGATTCCAATCCCAACCAGACTGGAAGCACCATCAATTTTTGTCCAATGGGAATGGGGTGGTAATACTTCTTCCATGCGGACATCCAATCCTGGTCCTCAATCGGACGATAATCCGGTTTGGGCAGAGGTTGGATTTGTCCCAGGTGCCAGAGTGCTTCCTCCAGCTTCTGGTGGCTGTCTTCCAGATTTTCATCGATAATCAGGTATCCATATACTCTGACTGGACCATAAGGTGTGCCTTCATCCTCTTCATCGTTAAATTTTACCTCGCGGGTCATCACCACACCCTGCGATACATACCGATCCAGCACCTCTGCCACTGCTTCTGCCAATTCATCATCGACCAGCAGGGATACCTCCAACCATCGAGCCTCAGCCACCAAAAACCTCCTTCAAAAGATCCAAAAAACTGCGTTCCTGGGGACGAACCTCACTTCCCAAAGTTGTTCCCAGTTGTTCAAATAATTTCCGTTGTTCAGTATTTAAACTGGAAGGGATTTCCACATTAATGATAACCACTTGGTCTCCCTTGCCGCTGCCACGCACATGAGGGGCACCTTTATTCTTCAGCGTAAAGGTTTTGCCTGGTTGAGTGCCTGCGGGAATGCGTAATTTTGCCTGTCCATCCACCGTGGGAACCATGATATCCGCCCCCAAGGCTGCCTGGGCAATATTGATTTTTAAATCCAGGAGAATGTCATCATTCCGCCGGCGGAAGAACTTATGCGGTTGCACCTGAATTTCCAGATATAAATTTCCATTCGGTCCGCCATTAATCCCAGCCTGTCCCTCACCTGCCAGTCTAATCCGGGTTCCGGTATCCACACCACCCGGGATGGGAACCACCCGTTTTACGGATCGTTGTTCCAAGCCCCTTCCCCGGCAGGTTTTACATATTGTGGAAATTACTTCACCCCTGCCGTTGCAGGTTGGACAGGGTGTGACCTGAACCATCGAACCCAAAAATGTCTGCCTTACCTGGCGTACTTCTCCCCTACCGCCACATGTTGAACAGCGCGTGGGGGTTGTTCCAGGTTCCGCTCCGGATCCCTTGCAGGAATGACAGGTTTCCTCCCGCACATAGGATACCTCCTTGTCACCCCCAAAGATGGATTCCTCAAAGGTCAGAGAAACCTGGTAATTCAAATCCGCCCCACGGCGCGGCATGTTTCTGCGGGCACTTTGCGACACACCCCCAAAGCCGAAAAATTCCTGAAACAAATCCGCAAAATCCACCGTAAAATCCGGCATTCCATTCATATCGCCCAGTCCAGCCCGACCCAAGCGGTCATATGTCGACCGTTTTTCCAAATCGGAAAGGACACCATATGCTTCGTTTACTTCCTTAAACTTTTCCTCGGCATCCGGGTCCTGGCTGACATCAGGATGATATTGCCGGGCTAGTTGGCGGAAGGCTGTTTTAATATCTTCCTGCGAGGCATTGCGCGGAACACCCAGGATTTCATAATAATCGCGTTGCGTCATTCAATCCCTCAATCAAAAATAAATGGGGCGGGGTTATTCACACCCCGCCCCTTATTCTACTTCATTTTTTAGAGATTGCGGAATTCACCATCCACCACATCATCTCCACTGGGAGGTTCACCAGGTCCACCCTGCGGAGGATTGGGTTGTTCCCCCTGGGTTTCCGGCTGTTGATACATGGATGCCCCAATCTTTTGGATGATTTGCCCAAGGTCATCGCTGGCTTTGCGAATCGCTTCCACATCGTCACCGGTCATAACGGAGCGCAGCCTTTGTACACCGGAATCTGCTTCCTGACGTGCTTCCGCGCTGATCTTGTCCCCGCCATCCCGGAGGGTTTTTTCAACGGTGTAAATGACGGTATCAGCCTGGTTGCGAACTTCAACCAATTCCTTGCGGTGGCGGTCCTCGTCTGCATGACTTTCAGCTTCACGTCGCATCCGCTCAATTTCCGAATCACTCAATCCGGAAGAAGCTGTAATGGTGATATGTTGGCTGCGCCCTGTGGCTTTATCCTGGGCAGTCACTTTGAGAATGCCATTGGCATCAATGTCAAACGTAACTTCCACCTGGGGAATACCCCGGGGAGCAGGCGGAATCCCATCAAGATTGAATTTACCCAGTGATTTGTTATCGTTCGCCATCGGGCGTTCACCCTGCAGGACATGGATTTCCACCGAAGTCTGTCCATCGGATGCCGTGGAGAAAATCTGGCTTTTTCGGGTTGGGATGGTTGTGTTGCGTTCAATAATCGGTGTGGCAACACCGCCCAGGGTCTCAACCGAAAGTGTCAGCGGGGTCACATCGAGTAATAAAATATCCTTGACATCACCGCCCAGAACAGCACCTTGAATGGCAGCGCCAATCGCAACCACTTCATCCGGGTTAACTCCCTTGTGGGGATCTTTGCCGAATTCCCGTCGGACGGCTTCCTGTACAGCTGGCATGCGAATCATACCGCCAACCAGCACAACTTCATTCACATCCGAGGGCTTGACACCTGCATCCGAAAGTGCCCGGCGGACAGGACCCAGGGTTTTTTCCACCAGGTCTGCAGTCAGCTGCTCGAGCTTGGCACGCGTAAGTGTCATCACCAGATGCTTCGGACCCGTTGCATCTGCGGTGATATACGGCAGGTTGATTTCAGTCTGCATGACTGAAGATAGTTCAATTTTAGCTTTCTCCGAAGCTTCGCGCAAACGCTGAAGCGCCTGGCGGTCCTGATGCAGATCAATGCCGCTTTGCTTCTTGAATTCATCGATCAGGTAATCCATCACGCGTAAATCAAAATCATCTCCACCCAGGAAGGTATCACCAGCAGTGGATTTGACCTGGAAAACACCTTCACCGACATCCAGGATGGATATATCGAATGTACCTCCGCCCAGGTCGTACACGGCAATAATTTCATTCTTCTTCTTATCCAGACCATATGCTAATGAGGAAGCCGTGGGTTCATTAATGATACGTAGTACTTCCAAACCCGCGATCTTGCCAGCATCCTTGGTGGCATTTCGCTGAGCATCATTAAAGTATGCCGGAACCGTGATGACTGCCTGTGTCACAGCCTCACCGAGATACGATTCAGCATCCGTTTTCATTTTGGCGAGAATCATAGCTGAGATCTCGGGAGGTGAATACTCCTTGCCATCCAATACTACACGCAAATCGCCATTGGGTGCCTTGGTTACTTTATAGGGGACGCGCCCGATCGTGCGTTGCACTTCCGGATCATCATATTTCCGCCCCATGAAGCGTTTGATGGAAAATATGGTATTTTCCGAGTTGATGATCGCCTGGTTACGGGCAGGGCGCCCAACCAGTCGTTCATGATTTTTATTGACTGCCACGACGGAAGGCATCAACCGTTCTCCTTCAGCAGTAGTGATTACGGTTGGTTCTCCTCCTTGCATGACTGCGACCACCGAGTTGGTCGTGCCAAGATCAATACCGACAATTTTTCCCATGTAATAGTCCTCCTAACGAGCTACTCTTACGAGTGCCGGGCGGATCACCCGGTCTCCGATTCTGTATCCCTGCCGTAAAACAGCGATAATATCGCCGCTTTGATGGTCAGGGCTGTCTTCATGTGTCACAGCCTCGTGCCAGGTGGGATCAAAGTGCTGATTCTCGGCTGGAATTTGTTCAATTCCTTCGGATTGCAGCATGTTCAACAACTTGCGATAAATTAATTCGATCCCATCCGACCAGGCTTCTCCATCGCCTTCCATTGGACGATGTTGCAATGAACGTTCCAGGTCGTCCAAAATTTCCAGGTACTTTCGAACCACATCAGCCGTTATTTGTTGTATAACCAGCTTCTGATCACGTTCGATCCTTTTTTTATAATTCAAAAAATCAGCCCGCTCACGCTGCCAGCCTTCCATGTTTTCACAAGCTTCAATTTTTGATTTTTCCAATTCCTCCTTCAAGGCATGATAATCCTGCGATGGCACTGATATCATCTCCACTTCTTCTTCGACAGGTTTGGCTGTATGTCTGTGCTGCTTCCGCACAGCTGGGCTTGCCTGAACTTCTTCAGTTGTACAACCAATCTCTCCAGAATTCATTTGGGTGTCTTTTTCTTCCACGTTGTCATTAATGTTCGCCTGCTGGCTGCCTTCTTTACGAATTTCTTTTTTCTTTTGATGATCCTTGTCAATTATTCCTTATC
>CALMHE010000530.1 GCA_937863865.1 uncultured Anaerolineaceae bacterium
ACCCGGCCACAACGGTCGGCAAGGGCGGCCAGATGATGGAGCCCACCATCCTCGACGACGGCACCAAGGAGTTCGTGGCCACCACCCCGCAGTACCTGCAGCTCCGCACGCCGTCGCGCGACACGGTGCTGTACCCGGCGGTGGCCTATCCCACCTACGAGATGGGCGCCATCCTCGCCGGCTGTCTCCATGCGCTGGTGGATTGACTGGGGGATGGTGATGCCCGGAACTTCTTGCTGCAGAAACGCCGCGTGGCGGGCGGAAGCCAGCGGCAGCACACCTGCCAGGATGGGCAGCGGGAATTTACCATAGGACTTTTCATAAAGCGCCAGAAATTCCTCCAGCGGCTGAGTGAAATACACCGGCTGGGTGAGAGCGAAATCCGCGCCGTTTTCGATCTTCTTATTGATCAGCCGCACCTCGCGCGCCATATCGGGCGCGGTCAGGTTGAGCGCTGTGCCGACAAAGAAGCTGGTGGGTTGGCCAATATCCGCGCCGGCGTGATCCACGCCCGCGTTGAAGCCCTGCTTGATCAATTTAATCAAGCCGGAAGGCGCCAGATCATAATTATCCATGGCGTCCGGGTAATCACCGATGGCGGTTGGATCGCCCATCACAACGAAGACATTGCGCACGTACAAAGCGTGCGAAGCCAGCAGGTCGCCCTGCACGCGTAGCAGGTTGCGCCCGCGGGTGGGGAAGTGCAGGGTGGTTTCAATTCCCACCTTGCGCTGGATCAGGCTGCATACCGCCCAGGGGCTCATGCGCATGCGCGCCATTGGGCTGTCCGCCACATCAATCACGTCTGCACCAGCCTCGGAAAGCAGGCTGGCGCCTGCCAGCAGTTTGTGGGTGCTTAAACCGCGCGGCGGATCCATTTCCACCGCAAAGGTGAACTGACCGTCTGCCAGCTTTTGGGCAAACTGGGTGGGCTGGTGGGCTTCCAAAGCCTGGTCATCCCGCTCCACCACGCTCAGGGGTTCCTGTCCATTGGCTGGACGCTCCGGAACAGAGTCAATTGCTTTCCTCATTGCAGTGATGTGCAGGGGGGTGGTGCCACAGCATCCCCCAATGACAACTGCTCCTGTTTGCCAGAATGCCAGGGCATATTCACTGAAGTAATCAGCTCCCGCAGGATACATGATTCGTCCTCCCACCTGTTGGGGCCAGCCAGCATTGGGCATGGCGGAGAGCCGCGCGGATGGAACTGCAAGGTGCATCTCCCGCAGAATATGTAAAATCTGGCTGGGACCACCCGAACAATTGACCCCGATGACATCCGCACCGGATTCCGCCAGATGGCGCGCCACTTTGGCAGGGCTGTCGCCCAACAGCGTGCGGTCATCGCGCGTGAATGTCATGGAAGCAATAATGCCAAGTGAGGGGTCAATTTCCCGTGCCGCCCGGATGGCTTCATCGACCTCGAAAAGATCGGTCATTGTCTCAATAATCAGCAGGTCCACCCCGGCTTCGGATAATGCCTCAATTTGCTCGGCAAACGCCTGGCGCGCCTGTTCGGG
>CALMHE010000531.1 GCA_937863865.1 uncultured Anaerolineaceae bacterium
TTGGAATAGGATGTTAAAGCCATATAGCTTTGAGTCATTCCGGGAGTAGCGAACGCTTCGTCAACCTCATCTCCGCCTGGTTCGGGTATGGGACCATTTTGGGCAAAGCGTTTTAACCATAACCATCCGGCATCTGGCGTATCATCATCCAGGACTGGTTCCGTGCCGTACAAAGCCACGTACGCTTCCTTCATCTCATCTGCATGATAGGCGAGCGTGATTAATTTGCTGAGAGTTGAGGCGTCGTTCAATGGGTCTTCAATGAAGAATTTACCCTTCCATTCAGGATTTGTCAGTTCCCAAATATTGGAAATCGGGCAGGTGTCATTCAATTCAGAATTGTATGCAAAAATGCTCGTCCCAAAACGGCTCATCAACAACGGCTCGGTATATTGTTCGGGTGTGACTTCAGCAGTGCTATCCGGCAGGAACCGCCAGACATAATTATGAGGGAGCACATTTCCAACCAGTTCCGCACCACCACTACTGAACCAGACATCACCAGTGAACGCTTGAGCTTTTTGTTCCTCGACAGTCTTCAGAAGGACATCGTCTCCTCCCAAGTCAAACGCCTGGACTGCGATCCCGGGGTATTTTTCCATGAAATTTTCAGCTGCTTTTTCCACTTTTGAAGTATTCGCATATACCAACAATGCTCCTTCTTTAATGGCAGCAGCTTCAATGGCTTCCCAATCCTGTTCACCGGTGTCGTAAGGACCAAGCAGGTTATCTTTCAACCATTGTTCCTGGGCTGTCAGGGGGGCTTCTGTAGGAGCTTCAGTCGGAGCTTCCGTTTGAGCTTCCGTTTTTTCGGCTGGAGGCTCCGTTGTCGAAGGTGCCACGGTTGCTTGGGTGCAAGCTGCCAGCATACTGATCACCAGGATCAACGCTGCAAATCTAATTAACTTAGCCATTTTCCTTCCTCCTGAAATAATTTGAATATGTAACCAACAATCTAACCGACGACAAGCTTGAATGGTTTTCTGATGCCTCCTTTTCTTCTACGGAATCACCATCTGGTTGGAACCATTTTTGTTCAGTTCTATTCACCATATACCAGGTTGCCGGTTTCCTTGTCGTACAAGTTAATGGCATCTTCGTTAAAGGTTAACCAGACAGTTTGATCCATTTGAATCTTGCTGACACCAATTTCTTTTACTGTCAGTTCAGTGTCTCCCAGACGGGCTATGATGGTGGTATCAGCTCCGGTTGGCAATACGGAATACGCCTGGAATTCCACGCCTTGATTGGGAGCCATGCTGATATTAATATCTTCCGGACGGATTCCCACAACTACATCACCGGTCTTGTTCAGGGTTTTTACGGGGATCATAAATTTGCCAATATCCACAAGGTCCTGTTTTGCTACTTTGCCTTCCATTAAATTTATTTTTGGATTTCCGATAAAATCAGCAACAAACAGGTTTGCTGGGAAGTGAT
Source organism: uncultured Anaerolineaceae bacterium (assembly GCA_937863865.1). Classification (GTDB taxonomy): domain Bacteria; phylum Chloroflexota; class Anaerolineae; order Anaerolineales; family Anaerolineaceae; genus CALMHE01. The sequence goes on from CALMHE010000531.1 coordinate 1,441, forward strand.
AGACCTTATCAGGAATATCAACCTGCTGAATCTCTCCATCCTTCATGATGGCAATGTTCGTGGACATGGTCATGGCTTCAATTTGATCATGAGTGACGTAAACGGTTGTTGCGCCGGAGGCATAATGAAGCCGTTTCAATTCCGTCCGCATGTCCATTCTCAAACGGGCATCCAAATTCGAAAGGGGTTCATCCATCAAGAATACCTTTGGACGATATGCCAGCATGCGCGCCAGGGCAATCCGTTGTTGTTGTCCACCACTCATCTCCCTGGGATAACGATTTTCATACCCATCCATCTGAACTTCCGCCAACGACTGCTTGACCCTCAGGTCCATTTCTTCCCTGGACAATTTTTGAATTTCCAATGCAAAAGTGATATTTTTATACACCGTCATATGTGGCCATAAGGCATAATTTTGAAATACCAATCCAAGATCACGCTGACCCGGTGGAAGGGATATCCCTTTTGAGTGGGAAAAAACCACCTTATCCCCGATTACGATTTCACCATCATCCGGATCTTCCAGACCGGATATGCAGCGCAGCAAAGTGGTTTTTCCACAACCTGAAGGTCCCAAAAGGGTCAGGAATGATCCCGGGTCAATCGTGAGGCTGACATTATTCACTGCAACAAC
>CALMHE010000532.1 GCA_937863865.1 uncultured Anaerolineaceae bacterium
GCGTACAACCGCTCCTCATAATCCACCGTCAGGGGGAAGAAATCTGCAGCTTCGCGCGGTTGATCGCTCATGGTTGCTGCAGCAAAAACAATGGAGTCACCCAGACGAACGGTGACTGAACCACCTGCCTGATGGGCGAGCTTGCCGGATTCAAAGGTTACTGGACGACCGCCCACGGTGGTCGTGTAAATATTATTTTTTGGTAGCATGTTATATTAATCCCTTTTTGTTTTCCGCCTGGTCAGGGACTGAAAATTGCGCAGGACAATGGGTCCCAATCAATTTTCAATTCCCGACCGGCGCAAACCGTGTCAGATGCCGCAAATATGGCGAGTAGATGGCTATCCTTCACCATCTACTCGCGACAATGCGGTTTTATCGCTGGCGCAGGTTGAGTTTTTCAGCCAGCGCCACAAAACGACCGTAGTCTTTCCGGCGCAGGTAAGCCAGCAAGCGGCGCCGCTGCCCCACCAACTTCAACAACCCACGACGGGAGCTGTTATCGTGTGAATTGTTGCGTAAATGCTCGGTCAATTGCTGGATTCGCCGGGTAAGGATGGCGATTTGGACTTCCGGCGAACCGGTATCAGTATCGTGCCGTGAATAGTCCGAAATTAATTTTGTTTTGTCTTCCTTTGTCATTGCCATGACGTCTGCTTCTCCTTGATAAATATCTTTGAGCAGGTCTCCATGTCCGCAGCATTCACCACGGACAGGTCCAGTCTGTTTGCGGATTATACCATACTTTATTTGTCAATTTTGGACAGTTGGCTTCACATCAAGGAGTCCTGCCTGGCTCACGCGAGGACTTGGATAAAACTGTTCGTAAGGCAGATTGATCGGCAGACGGAAACGAGGAAAGGCTGCGCCTGATCAGCTGGACCAGGTTCGGATTCGGATGCTTGGATAACATCTGCTGTAAGAAGAACCTGGTTTCGCCGGGTGCTTGCCTGCTTAAGGTCATGATGATGCTGATCAATATATTCTGCCGTTCGGGTGCAGGTGCAGGGAGAACCGTATCCAGGAGGCGGAAAACCGAGGGCAGATACTCAAATGTTGGGTCCTGGATAAGCGGGATGAGCAGATGTAGACCACATATTTGGAGATGGGGATTGGGATCGTGAATCCAGGCATGAATCAGGTTCAGGAGCCGGTTGGGATCCCCGCGCCGGATGCGAACCGTTCCCCGTTCATACAACTCCCTTAAGAAGATGGAATCTGTATCCGGGCTGCTCCAGCGGGTGAGTCGATCCAGAATTTCATCGATGTAATCCAAAGGAATCTGCCCGAGAAGATTGCACGCAATCTGACGCGGCTCCAGGTACGCATTCCGCCAGAGGAGATCAACCAGGGATAAAGCTGCCTCCGGTTTTTCCTGTACCAGAGGGAACAGGGTTTGTTCCAATTGAATAAGTACCAGCGCAGGGACATGGTATGAAGGTACAAGCCTGCTGGATGCCACATCCTCGCCCGGCTGATAGGTCAGGTCTGCGTAGGATTCCAGCAAGTCAACCAGGGCGCATTCAAAATGAGCGGGTTTGGTGAACCTTTGACACAACCCGTCAATTTGTGACTTCAGTTGATCCATCCGGACAGCGGGCATGATTTGACCGGTAGATTAATATGCCCGTGCAAAATATGTTTTTTCGGCTGCCGGCTGACCGCAATAAATGCAGCGTCCTGATCCGGCGTCTTGATCCAGGGGGATGCAGCGGGTGGTCGCCTTGGTATCCTCCTTGATCCGGGTTTCACAATCCGGATTGCCACACCACCAGGAAAGCGCCCAACCGTTTTGAACGACTTCCTTGAATTCATCATAATCCCGGGGATCATGGATATGTTCATCACGGAAATCCCGGGCTCGAGTAAAGAGCGAAGTATGGATATCAGCAAGCATGTCGGACACAGTTCCAATAATGCCCGTCTGACTGACAAAACTCTTCCCATCCCGTCCCGGCTTGTCCCGTCGCGCCAGGGCAACCGTCCCTTTCTCCACATCCCGGGGACCCACTTCAATCCGCAGCGGGACTCCGCGCATTTCCCAATCGTTGAATTTAAAACCCGGGGTGACTTCCATACGATCATCGACTTTTATTCGGAAGCCTGCAAGTTCAGACCGCAGAGATTCCACGACCGGCATCACCTTGGATTGTTCGGCGTCATTGCGGAAAATTGGCACAATCACAGCCTGGATTGGTGCCAGCTTGGGCGGGAGAATCAATCCCTGGTCATCACCATGGGTCATGATGATGGCGCCCACCATGCGGGTTGAAACACCCCAGGATGTCGTCCAGCAATACTGTAATTCATTGTTTTGATCAAGGTACTGAATGTTGAATGCCTTGGCAAAATTCTGCCCAAGAAAGTGCGATGTTCCGGATTGCAGGGCACGGGTATCACCCATCATTGCCTCAATGGTGTAGGAATCAACCGCGCCAGCAAATTTTTCGGCTGAGGATTTCCGACCCGGGATGAC
>CALMHE010000533.1 GCA_937863865.1 uncultured Anaerolineaceae bacterium
TCCTCCCACAGGCAGGTCAGAATGATTTTTTCCTGGATTTCGGGTTTTTCCTGCATTGGGGTTGATAGGCAGGCACACCTGCCTGCCTGTTATTCGTATTTTAAGGCAGTTACGGGCACCAGGGCGGCGGCGCGCAGTGAGGGGTACAATCCGGAAATCAAACCCACGAGAATTGAAAATGCCAGTGCAAATAGCAGCAACCAGGGGGGTGAAACAACCACTGCCGAGGGTACAGCTGCACCTCCCTCGGCTGCCTGGTTGGCAAGGAAGTTGAGGGCGACGGCGTTCAGCATTTGTCCGGCGAGCCAGCCGATCAGAACACCTCCCAGCCCGCCCAGAAGACCAATCCCGGCGGATTCTCCCAGAAAGATGCTGAGAACATCCCGGTTGGAGGCGCCAATGGCTTTCATCAAGCCGATCTCGCGGGTGCGCTCCAGAATTGCCATGGTCATTGTATTGGCGATGCCGATGGCAGCCACCAATAGGGCAATGGCGCCCACTCCGCCAAACACAATTTGCAGGACGATGAAAAAGCTGTTGATGCCTTCCACGTAGGACTGCGAGGCATACGCCATGTAACCCAGGTTGTTGATTTCTTCGGTAATGTCAATCACTTCATCTGCGGAGTATGCCTTGACCACCAGGTTGTTGAAGCCGTCCTTGTTGCGGTTGATTCTGCGTCCGTTGATCCATTCGTTCCACGGGGTAATATCATCGAGACGGACAAAGAGGAAGCTGTCACTCTCGCTGCGGGTTTCAGCCAGCACCCCCACGATTCGCAGATTGACCGTTTTCTTCACTTCCATCCCATCCATGGTCCATTTGCTGATCACGAGCCGGATATTTTCTCCCAGGAGTTCGGGTTGTTCAGGTGGTTCCTGCCCCGGACGCATCTGGGGATCATAGAAATTTTTCGCCACCCAGCCGCCGATGACAGCCGTACCATGCTCCAGTTCAGTGATTCCTTCCTTCAGGGTGTAATCGAGAACATCAAGGTTATCCACACTGACGCCGATGACGGATGCCCAATTCTCCAACCTGCCGTATTTCATCACGGCTGAACCATTCAGATAATCACGGGCAATGACTTCCTTCACGCCGGGAATGGCTTTGATGTCTTCAATGGTTTTGGGGGTGATCATTTGCACCTGACCTGCCCTGCCATTACCCTCGGGCATGGGAATTTTATCCATGGCTGCCTCGCTGTAATCAGGATAGACTTCAATCCGGGTCAGGTCTGAAATGCCGTACAACTGGCTGGTTGCGGAACGCTGCAAGCCAATGGCAAGCGATACGAGGATGATGACAGCCGCTGTGCCAATCACCACACCCACGGCGGTGAGGGCAACGCGTCCCTTGCGCCGCCCCAGATTAGTAAAGATGAGGGTTATCAGGTCAAAAAAACGCATGATGATGACTGAACTCCTATCCCTTGGGATTAATCAGCGGTTCTTCCTCCTGTGGGGCGGGTTCAATCAGAGTCGGCTCCGTCTCCGGTTGACCGCTGTCCAGACCAAACAAGCCTTTGAAGAACCGCACCACCTTTTGCCAGAATGTCTCCGGCTCCGGTTCGGGGATGAATCCATCGTCCATGCCGGGCACCACTTCCTCGGTTGCCATCTCCTCCACGTTAATGGTCAGGGTTTGTTCAATGGTGCGGGATTGGTTGAAATCGTCGGTGTAGTTGATGCTCACCAGCAGGTCAAGGGGACCGGGCATGAAGGGCACAATGTTGGCATCCAGGGTGAAGTACCCGCCGGGATCCAGGTTGCCCACCAATGACACATTGTTGGTGAGATCAGCATTCTCCGAGGTGATCTTCATATTACCCAGGACGGTGGTATTTTTACCCAGGTTGGTGATTTGCAGGGGAATGGTGCCGGGCATGCCTGAGAAAAAGACACCCGGATCACGGTAATAACTGATGTCAACCTGCGGCAGGCGATAGATGAGCAGGGTGATCACCTGGTCATCCAAAAGGCGGTACCCCTTTGGGTCGTTGTACACGAAGGAAATTTTAAACGGGTAGGCACCTGGGAGGGCGGATACATTGACAATCAGCTTTTGGGTGGGCGCCAGTACGGAACCGGCGGTCATGTCTCCCAGAAAAACGACATTGGAAGAACCCAGCGGGGCAAAGGTTGCCAGATCGCTGCTGCCCCCGGAAACGCCGCCGGGCTGGGGAGTGCCGGAAGCATCAATACTGACTCCGCCGCCCAGAACCATGGTCACGTTGCGGGCGTCGGCATTACCCAGGTTGCGCAGGTTTAATGTCAAATCAAAGATGGTGCCCGGCTGCAGGGGATCAATATCCGAGGAATAACCATCCACCACGATCTGGGGACGGTTGACCTGCATGGGGGTGGGGGTGCTGGTGGGAGCCAGAGGTCCCCAATTGGGCTGCTTGAGATCGATGGTGAGATGGAAGGTTTCGCTGAAGGAAGTGCTGCCATCCGGCAGGTCATAGGAGACACTCACCGTGACCGAACCGATCGCCCTGCCCCACAGATCATCCGTGGCAAGCATCCGCTGGTTGACGGTTTTGGAGCCGCCCGCGCCCAACAACGGGATGGCATGCACCCCGCCGGTTTCCTTGGGGAAGAAGTCGGTGGATTGGAAAACCACAATCAGGTTGGTGGCATCCTCCCCGCCCGAGTTGTGGAAGATCACCTGCAGGTTGAATTCATGACCCGGCTCGATGGGGTTGTCCCCTGCACCGTATGAGGAAATCACCACGATGGGGCGGTTATACACCGGTATCACAGCCGTGTTGGTCCGGGTCGGCGTGGGTGTGATGGTTGAGGTTGGTGTGCCGGTCGCCTCTTGAGCCTGCACGCCCACCGTTGGGCAAAGAACAAGGGAGAGGACAAGAACAAAAAGAAGGGGAAGAATGGGGCGTGTTTTCATTGGGAAATATTTTCTCCTTGAAATACTGAGGCGGCATCGTACTCGGCTTCAGAGACGATTTTGCCATCAAGCAGATAAACAAAATGCGTGGCAAAATGTTTGATGCGGATATCATGGGTGACGACAACAATCGTGCGCCCTGAACGGTGAAGTTCCGACAGGAGCAGCATGATGGCATAGCCGGTGGTGGTATCCAAATTGCCGGTGGGTTCGTCGGCGAGGATGAGGGAGGGATTGTTCACCATCGAACGGGCGATGGCAACCCGCTGCTGCTGCCCACCGGATAATTCGGTGGGGCGGTGGTGGACACGTTTTTCAAGCCCCACCTGCTGCAGCGCGGTCAGCGAGCGTTTGCGGCGTTCCTTGCCGGCAATCCCGGAAAAGCGCATCGGGAAAGCCACATTGTCCAGAGCGCTCATGGTGGCAATCAGGTTGAAGGACTGGAAGATGAATCCCACCTGCTGGCGGCGATAAATGGCAAGCGCATTTTCATCGAGTTTTTCTATTGTCTGGCTGTTGACCTGAATGGTGCCGGAAGTTGGGCGGTCCAGTCCGCCCAACAGGTACAGCAGGGTGCTTTTGCCGGAACCGGATGGTCCCATGACCACGGTAAAGGAATGCAATGGAATATCAAGATCCACACCGTCAAGGGCGTGAACCTTGGAGCGACCCATGATGTAGGTTTTTCGGAGTTGTCGGATTTGGATGAAGGTGCTGTTTTCCATTTTTTAGAAGAAGAAGAAGCCCCCACCCATTTTCAGGCTGCTCAGCTGCATGCTGATGTAGGCGGGAAGCGCGCGCAGGGAAAGGATGATCAGGAAAATGATGGTGGTGATGATCCAGGCTTTACCGCGTTTCAAACCGGAAAGAGGGATGACCCCCACCAGCAGCAAAATAAATTGCCAGATCAGATAAATGTCAATTAATGCCAGAATGGATGCCATGAAGGCGCCAAAACCGGTGGGTTCGGCAGCGGCAAACCCTGCCAGCCCGGGTGAGCTGATGATTTTTTGCGTGGCAAGAACAGCAATGATCTGGACAACAGCCCGCAGGGCAAGCGGCAGGGATGCCCATGCCGCCAGGTTAAGGGCGCCGAGATTGGAACTCCGGCTGCCTCCCAGTGTCAGACCCAGGTGGAGCAGACTGCCCAACAGGAACCAGCCGATCCACAAACCAGCCAGGCTGCCCAGCGCAGGTGTAACGTGGGTGGTGAAAAATCCGGCAGATCGTGATACGGTTTCCTGGTAGCGCATCTGCTCTTCCGGCAGCCAGTATTCAAATCCTGGAGGAAGTTTATTGTTCATATTCATCTGGGCAGCTTGCCTGCGGACAGGTCCGGCAGCCAGGACATAGATGAGAATTAACACGCTGAGGAGAATCATGGGCAGCATCCAGACAGGCTTCTCCTGTTCTGCCACCGCGGTCAGTGTGCGCCGGGGGTGAAGGAAGGTTGGCAGAAGCCAGTCAAAACGCCAGCGGCGCGGGTGTTCTTCATCATCATGATTTATTTCATAATCAATTTCATCAGACATGGGGGCACCCCGATCGGTTGTGATATTTAAATTAGAATACCATAATATGAGACGGTTGACCATAAGGAATGGTTCCCTTTAAAAGGGTTTGGGCGGCATGGAGGGATATTTGCCCATCAAGCGGGCAGCAGAGCCGGGCGACACCTTCAACTATTGTAGGGTATTACGGGAGCCATTCAGCCCTGCCCCCGAGGGATTTAAATTCACCTTGACCTGCGTTCACCCATTGATGGGCAGTCATTATTGGTGCTATATTGGGGGATGTCCACTGGTTCCGGTAAAAGTGTTGTTCAGGCTGAACGAAACGGCTTAAAAATTACAATTAATATGGGTTAATAATCTCCACAAAAAATCCGTGATTAACGGAGTGACCAAGTATAATGG
>CALMHE010000534.1 GCA_937863865.1 uncultured Anaerolineaceae bacterium
GTCTTCGGAGTACCCTTTGCTAAAGGAATAACCGGCAAATAATGTTCGCAGGCGGGGGTCCACATCCAGCTTTTCCACCGGTTCTGAACCGCCAAACGTTGTCCGCATTTGATTGGTTTCGGTCAGCAGCAACGTGGTGTACTGATTTGGGAAGTTCAATCCCCACTTGGATGAATCCGGTTCCATGGCTGCAATTTCCACCAGGGGCTGAACTCCCCTCTTTTCAATGGGCTGGTTCTTCATGAAGATAAGAATTCCAATAATGGCAGCTGCGAGGACGACGATAATGACGGTTAAAATGATGGGGACCAGCTTTGGATTCTTCATTTTTTCTCCTCGGCAAGAATCGATGGTTCGTAAATACTCTTATCCTGATACGGCATGATGGTGATCCCCCGTTCACCATGTGCCACGGTGCGGTGACAGTCAAAACAAAATCGTCCGGCATCCGGCATTCCATCTCCAATTAAAGATACAGTCTCCGAATGGCAACGGATACAATTATTCTGGATAATGACCCGGGTATGTTCCCGGGCACGCAGGGGTTCAGGGATGAGGTCAAATGTGAAGTGGAACACATCATTGGCACCTGAAACCATTTTTGTCCAGTACTTGGGTATGAAGGCGTGGGGAGCATGGCAATCAACACATAATGCAGACTGTCCATGTCCGGCATGGTACCAGCCTTCATAAACCCCATCCATCACGTGACAGTTATTGCAGGTTGTCGGGTCATTTCCCAGGTAGGTTAAGAATTCAGTGGAATAAATACCCACTCCAAGAACAATAATCAAGGCAATAATTCCGACAACCAGGGGTAGTTTCATGAGTCCTCAACCAGGATATAGGTATCTCCTGGAAATCAAGAAATCAGGAACGAATATCTTGAAATATTTTTTATTCTGACTTGAAAACAAACGACAAACAAGAACAGACTATCTGTATCAAAATTATAGCAAAATCATTTATTTACTGCAATCATTTATTTAAATTTATAAGTTTCATAAGTAATATACTCCCCACCTTGCATCACAGCTGCCTGAATTAATATTTTTTTAATTGGCTAAAAAGAACCTTGAATGAAAAGGATCATATGATTTCTTCCAGCCCATTGTGATTTTTCCAGATTTTAAAATCCTTTAAAATGGAATCGCCGATGAATTCACGTAAAATCGAATTGTCCGGCACCAGGTCGGGATCAATGGGTTGGAACCATTGCAGGAAACTCAACAACCGTTTGGCTTCCACATACTCCGGAGTGCCATGGCTTGACTGGCGAAGCAAAGGCTCCACCAAATGACCCAGGACGGATAATTCAAAAACCAGTGCTGAATTGAACATGGCATCCGCATTTTCCTGGTAGGGAAAGATGTGCCGTTTCTCCCCCCGGCGGACCATTTCCCATCGGCAGATGGTCTGTTGGGCGGAGTATCCGCGTTCCCGCGAATCCCGCAATATACGCCTGATCAGCCGTGAATCAGTTGTTGAGATCCGGTTATACCGATCCAGATTAAGCTGGGTAAGGCACGATACATAAACCCGGAAGGTTTGTTCAGGTGAAATCCCCCCCAGTAAATCCGGATTCAAGCCATGGATTCCTTCCAGAATAATCAACTGACCCCGCGCCAGTGTCATTACCTCACCGGGTTCACTTTTTCCAGTCTTGAAATTAAAATGCGGCAACTGGACTTCCTCTCCCGCCAGAAGCCGTTGTAAATGATCCTGCAGGACAGTTGTGTTAAGCGCCGACAATGCTTCATAATCAGGATTGCCATCTTCCCCCAGGGGGGTGGCGTCACGGTCCACGAAATAATTATCCATCTCCAGGGCAAAGGGAGATATGCCCTGAGCCAGTAATTGGACAGCCAGCCGTTTTGAAAAGGTTGTTTTTCCAGAAGAGGATGGACCTGCTATCAAAACAATCCGGGCTTGGTCCGCCCGCTTGACAATTTCCTCTGCAATCTCAGATATTTGCTGTTCATGAAGGGCTTCTGATACCAGAATGACTTCCTTCGCCCGCCCTGCAACGATGGCGTCATTCAATGCCCCCACGCTGTCAATTCCCAGCCTGGTCAACCATTTTTCATATTGCCGGAATGCATTCAACAGTCTGGGATAAGCCGGCATTGGCAGCAAGACATCCGGTGAATGACGGCGCGGGTATTGAAGGACAAATCCATCTTCAAGGGGTCGCAAGGTGAACCACTTCAAAAAACCCGTGGACGGCACCATATATCCATGATGGTAATCCTGATGGTCCTTCAAACGATATAAAACCAGCATATCGCGCTTGCGATATTTTAATAATTGAACCTTATCGGTGTAATTCTTCTGTTGAAAATACGCCACCGCTTCATCCAGCGGTACAATCCTTCTTTCCATGGGCAGATCATCAGCCACTATTTTCCTCATCCGCTCCTCCAACTGGCGGATTTCAGAATAATTCAAGGCTCCATTTTGAACCCTGCAAAAATACCCCCCGGATGCCACCGAATGATCCACCAGTAACATGAGGTCCGGAAACAACTCCTCAAAGGCAGCTTCCAGCAGGAATGTGATGGATCTGCGATAAATTCGGGCACCATCGGCATCTTCCATGGTCACAGGACAGACCCGGGCATCCATTTCAATTGGATAGGTCAATTCGCGTAATTCATCATTTACCACTGCCCCAACAATCTGCGGATGATGCCATTCGGGCAGTGCCCGCAGGAATTGACCCACCGCCTTCCCACGCGGTCCGGAATAAACCCGTCCATCCGGAAGGTGGATTTCCACTGTGGTTCTTTTTTGACAGGATTGAATGGATGACTCATCTTTTGAAAACATGGCAGACTCGTAGATTTATATTCCAATAAGGGAGAATTAGTATAAACTCTTCCCATAAAAACATCAAGTTGGACTGGAAACGGGCAATTTATTTCTGTAATTGATATACTGCCATGTTCTCCCCTCCCAGGCGGGGAGAAACCAGTCCATTTGATTGAAAGATCAACTGTTTGTTCTGCGGTAAGTAATTATACCAATCCGGAAAAACAACCAGGTAATCCACATGTTTGTCGTGCAAATATCGTTCCAGGCGCGCCTCATCCCGGATAAAAGGAATCACTTCCGGCGAAATTAAACCCGCCAGGTCAACAATGGTGCGGTTTCCGAAATAACCCAGCGCTCCAATATCATGAGCTGCGATGATTGAATCTGGGGGTGTATTCTCCTCAACCCAAAGGGCTGTTCTGACCATCTCCGTCTGGATAACGCCAACATCATCTGCATATGCTCTTGCGCCTAAAAATAAAAATCCAGCCATGGTAATCACAATTGTGACGATAGTGCCAAAACGGATTAGTGGATACTTTTGATTTTTGGTGCGAATTGCCTGATAAAGATGATATAAACCGGTCAGCCCAATTAAAAAATATACCGGCATGGCGGGCATAAGATATCTCC
>CALMHE010000535.1 GCA_937863865.1 uncultured Anaerolineaceae bacterium
TATCTCAGGCGCGCTGCACTTAGGGCATGCTCTTTTCGTTGCCATGGAAGACCTGATGATCCGTTACCACCGCATGAAGGGCTATTCCGCCATGTGGCTGCCGGGTACGGATCATGCCGGCATTGCCACCCAGCTGCAGGTGGAAAAGGCGCTGGCAAAGGAAGGAACGAGCCGGGTTGCACTGGGCAGGGAGGCTTTCCTGAAGCGCATGTGGGATTGGAAAAACAAGTATGGCGGCATCATCACCTCACAAATTCGCCGGTTGGGCGCATCCTGTGACTGGCAGCGGGAGCGCTTCACCCTCGATGAGGGACTCAGCCGGGCGGTGCGTGAAGCCTTTGTCCGGCTTTATGAAAAGGGACTGATCTATCGCGGCAGGCGCATGGTGAACTGGTCGCCGGGTTTGGGAACGGCTGTCTCCGACCTGGAGGTGGAATATTCATCCGAACCCGGCTTCCTGTATTACTTCAAGTATGTGCTGGCGGACAGCCCCCAGGAGTACATCCCGGTTGCCACCACCCGCCCCGAAACCATCCTGGGTGACACCGCCGTGGCGGTGCATCCGGAGGATGAACGCTATCAAAAATATGTGGGACGCAGGGTGCTGGTGCCTATTCTGAACCGCGAGGTGCCCGTGATTGCCGATGAATATGTGGACCGCGAATTCGGCACCGGTGCCTTGAAAATCACTCCGGCGCATGACCCCAACGATTATATTATTGGGGAACGTTTTAACCTGGCGATGATCAATATCCTCACACCGGATGCGAAGATCAATGAAAACGGCGGACTGTATGCCGGAATGGACCGGTTCGTTTGCCGCACGAAACTCTGGGAGGATATGCGGGAAGCCGGTCTTGTGATCAAGGAGGAACCCTACCAGCTTAACGTGCCCCGCTCCCAACGCGGGGGCGAAATCGTCGAGCCGATGGTGTCCACCCAATGGTTCATCTCCATTAAGCCGCTGGCGGAGAAAGCCCTGGAAGCAGTGCGTGATGATCGCATCCGGATTGTGCCGGAACGTTTCACCAAGGTCTACTACAACTGGATGGAAAACATCGAGGATTGGTGCATCAGCAGGCAGCTCTGGTGGGGGCACCGCATCCCGGTCTGGTATTGTGACGACTGCGGCAGGGAGACTGTCATCCGTGAAGATCCCACCGTCTGCATGCATTGCGGATCCAAAAACATCCGGCAGGATGAGGATGTCCTGGATACCTGGTTTTCTTCCGCCTTATGGCCCTTCTCCACGCTGGGTTGGCCGGATGAGACACCCGATCTCAAATATTTCTTTCCAACCTCCATCATGGAGACCGGCTACGACATCCTCTTCTTCTGGGTGGCTCGCATGATCATGTTCAGCCTGGAATTTACCGGCGAGATACCCTTCCACACCGTCTACCTGCATGGGCTCATCCGTGATGAGGTCGGGCAGAAGATGAGCAAGACCAAGGGCAACTCGATTGATCCGCTGGTTGTCATGAATGAACTGGGAACGGATGCCCTGCGCTTTACCCTCCTGGTGGGTTCATCACCCGGAAATGACACCAACCTGAGTGTGAAGAAGGTGGAAGCCAACCGCAATTTTGCCAATAAAATCTGGAATGCGGGGCGGTTTGTCATCGGAGCGCTGGATCAGGCTCCGGCTGAACCGGTCTCCAAGCCGGATTGGACGCTGGCGGATTCATGGATCTGGGCTCGACTGCAGGCATTGGTGCGCGATGTGGATCGGCTCTTCTCCGCCCATCAGTATGGCGAAGCCGGGCGGCAGATTTATGAATTCTTCTGGAGTGAATTTGCCGACTGGTACCTGGAGATTGCCAAGCTCCAGCTTGCCGAAGGTGGTGATCGTGCCCATTACACGGCGTATGGTCTGTTCCGGGTGATGGATACCTGCCTGCGGCTGCTGCATCCCTTCACCCCGTTTGTCACCGAAGAGTTGTGGGGGCATCTCAAGCGTGCCTGCCGGGAAAAATCCGACCACTTCGCGCCTCCCGGCGGCTGGGAGGATGCCTTGATCATCGCCCGTTATCCTGAACCCCGCCCGGTGGAGGATTGGGAGCCGGACAGCGTGAGGGATTTCCTGCTGCTGCAGGAGTCAATCCGAGCCATCCGTAACGTGCGCATGGAAAAGAAGGTCACCCCCGGGATGCGCATCCCGGCAATCATTGCCGCCGGGGAAAAGCTGCCAATCTTCCTGGCTCAAGCCGGGGTGCTGGCTGCGCTGGCATACCTTGATCCCGCCCGATTGACCCTTGTGGATTCACTCCCCGAAAAACCCCAGGGCAGCCTGGCGCTGGTGGTGAATGGCGTGGAAATCTTCCTGCCGCTTGCCGGGTTGGTGGATGCGGACGTGGAAAGGGAACGGCTGCAGAAGGAACTGGCAGACCAGGAAGCTCAAATAGCCCGGTTGGAGGGACTGCTGGCATCGCCATTTGCAGGGCGTGCCCCCGCCGCAGTGGTGGAAAAGGAGCGCCAGAAACTGGCTGCCTGCCGGGAAACCGTGGCTAAATTGCGGGAGCAGCTGTCAGCGTTATAAAAAGTGACCCAAAAATAATCAACAACAGGGTGTGATTCTAAATAAAACTCACCCTGTTGTTGCATGGATCCTTCCAATTTGCCCGCCTGACCCCCTGTTCAAGTGAATTAATATCTGTATAATATTAGGATATGGGATTTAATTAAATTCCCATTCCCCCTTTTTTTTATCTCATTGAGGAGGCAATAATGGCCTATTTTCGTCAGTTCTATTCCATGGATGAGTGGCGTACTTTACAATTTGCACCGCTCTGGGTCTTCACCGCAATTTCGGCGGCTGACAAGAAGGTGAGCAAAAAAGAAGTTACCGCGCTCGCCAAGGAGATTGCCGAGGCGCACCTCTACAAGGAACCGCTGGTCCAGGAGGTGCTTGGTTCGGTGGGCAGTGATTTTGAAAATGTCTTCCGCCAGTACCAGGCTGATTCACGTGATGTCATGCGCGGTTTGGGTGATGTGGCGGATTTGTTGGAATCCAAGGCGGAAGCCGACCAAGCCAAGAACTTCAAGATGGCAATGCTGCTGATGGGACGCAACATTGCGGAAGCGTCCAGCAAGGGGCTGTTTGGCAAAAAGAAAATGGGAGATAACGAAAAGGCAGCACTGGTGCTGGTTGCAGCGGCGCTCCGCGCGGTCTAATTTCCCTGATTATTTTAGATTTTCATTCGCGCTGGGCACCAGCCGCTCTGAAGGGGCGGATGCACAGCGCGAGTGTGTTTTAACAATTCCACTCAAGGCTGGTACAATTCAGTCTGGAAAATATCTGGATCTACATTATCGGATCGAAAGGGTTTGCAATCATGCTTAAGGTTGGTTACATTGGTCTGGGTTTGATGGGAAAATCCATCGCCCGCAACATTCTCAAAGCTGGATTTCCGCTGGTGGTGCACAACCGCAGCCGCGGGGCTGTAAATGAATTGGCAGCCGAGGGAGCCATCCCTGCCACCTCCCCCGCGGAAGTGGCTGAACAGGTTGATGTGGTTTTCACAAACCTGCCCGATTCACCGGACGTGGAACAGGTCGCGCTGGGTGATTGCGGCATCATGGATGGTGCCCATCCGGGCTTGGTTTTTGTGGACAATTCCACCATCAAGCCGGTGACGGCGCGTCACATCGCTCATGTCCTGGGTGAAAAAGGGGTGCAATGCCTGGATGCCCCGGTCAGCGGGGGTGATATTGGCGCCCGGAATGCCACACTGGTCATCATGGTTGGTGGACCTGCGGAAGCAGTGGAACGGGTGATGCCTGTCTTCATGGCAATGGGCAAATCGGTGACCCATATCGGAGAAAGCGGCACCGGGCAGATTGCCAAAGCAGCCAACCAGGTGATGGTGGCGGCGCAGATGGTGGCGCCGATCATCCACGGGTTGTTCAGCCTGAGCAGGCCGAAGACATAGGCGAGAGCGCCGCCGCCGGCCACAAGCACGGGCAGCCAGAACAGCGCGATGTCCGTCGTCACCAGCATGAAGTTCAGCAGATACAGCCACAGCACGAGGTCGTAGTTGTAGAGCACCTTGTGGATGATCCCGCTCGCGTAGCCGACTCCAACGATGATCATAAACAGCAGGCTCTTGCCCTGATTGGACCTTGACCTGTAGGATTTCCAGATCGAAAACGGCCAGGCCGCCCCGAAACACACAAGCATTAGTGCCTCAAACGCGCTCATTGTTCCCTCGCAAGCTGATGATCAGGGGCCATTATAGCAC
>CALMHE010000536.1 GCA_937863865.1 uncultured Anaerolineaceae bacterium
TGCTGTTGAGCAGCCCGGCTGAAAATATCCAACATCTGGGTGAGGGGTGTTAATTGCAATGATGGGTGACCATCTGCATCCGACAAGGAGCCGCCAAAAGCCTGGTATAACATGATGGGTAAATATGCCTTGGGATCAGCGGCAGCAAAAACGATTGGCTCATTCCAGAGAATTAATTCCTCCCAGGTGCGTGGAGGAGTACTGGTTTTGGCTGGACGGAGGATAAGCATCAGCCCATCACCGGCGAAGGGAAATCCATAGATGGAATCATTGATGGATGCCAATTGCCGGGCATAAGGATACCAACCCTCATCATCCAATGAGATCAGCCCATTCAGGGGAAGGACCATTTCTTTTAAGGCAGCTGCTTCCATCATATTACGAGGGAGGATGACCAGAGACGGCATGGCGTCCGGGGCGGCAAGCAAAGTGGTCATCAGAGAATCCAATAAATTGGCTGGACCGCTGAGGGATTTGACCCGGATATTGATTAATATTCCGGGATTCTCCAACTTAAATTGTTCCAACCGATCGGCAAGAAAATCTCCACCGGGCTTGGATGGGTCTGGGTTAAACTGTGGGGGAACCCAAATTGTTAAAACGATGGGTCCGGATGGAGTGGGGCTGGATATGGGGAGGGCTTGTGTAACAACCGGAGTGGGTGAAGATGGAAGCACAAGGGTGGGAGTGGGACGGCTGGCTACCAACCAATCGGGCAGGGCAAATGAATTGCAACCGCCCAACATGGAGAGCACCAGAAATCCAACCAGTCCTGCAATGAGATGCAGGTGGTGGTATTTTTGGGTAGCCAGCCGTCCGTTTGGCATCATTCCAGATGGATGGTTTGGTTCACAATGGCAGCTAATAATTTAACCGCATTCTGAACGTCGTTATAATCGACCATCTCGGAAGGTGTGTGAATATAGCGGCAGGGGATGGACACGCAACCGGCAGGTACGCCAGCCCGGGTAAGCTGCATGGCACGGGCATCAGTGGTGCCGCCTTCGAGAACCTCAAGCTGGTAGGGAAGGCTGGCAGCTTCCGCCACCCGGACCATCAATTGTACAACCCGCGGGTCAGAGATCATTCCGCCATCGCGCACTTTGATTGCCGGACCTTTGCCAAGGGATACTTCCATTTTCGAACCCTTTGGAGTATCACCCGTTCCGGTAACATCGATAGATATCCCCAGGTCAGGGTCAATGGCATATGCAGCGGTGGTAGCCCCGCGCAGCCCAACTTCCTCCTGGGTGCTGAAGACAAAATATATTTCATTGGGAGATTTATCAAGTGCACGGAGAGTTTCCACCAGCACAACCGCCCCAATCCGATCATCCATTGCCTTGCTGGTCATCCGGTCACCCAGGTCGGTAAACGGACGATCAAAAACGGCAAAATCACCCACCCTGACCGGACAGTCATCACGGCTGGATGCACCCACGTCCACAAATAACTGCTCAAACGTGTGAACACGATCCTGGCTTTCAAGGCGCTCACCGCCAATTACACCCCGGGTGCCGTTGACAAAAACAACCCGTCCACCGTAAAGAGTGTGGGGGCGAACGCCACCCACGGTTGTGAAACGAACAAAGCCGTTTTCTTCCACATGGGTAGCCAGGATGCCTATTTCATCCATATGGGCTGCCAGCATGATGCGAATGCCGCCCGGGCTTTTCTGACCTTTGCGTGCAATGAGATTTCCCATCGCATCCACGCGAATTTCATCCACCTGGTTGAGAATTTCAGCGCGGATAAGCTCGCGGATTGAGCCTTCAAAACCGGAAGGTCCAACAGCTTCAACAAATTTTCGTATTAGTTCTTTCATGGATTCTCCATTCCCGGATATAGATTGAGGAATTGATATTGGTTCACTTTCAGCGGGGTTCCGCAAGAAGTGCGGGAGTCAACATTTGCATGGAAGCATGCACAAGTTGAAGCGTATGCAGCCAATCATTAAGACGGCACATCATCACAGCGGTGTGGGCATAACGACCCGGAACCGAAACAGATATACTGGGAACGCCAGCCCGGCGGGTATGAATGGCGCCGGCATCCGTGCCGCCGCCGCCTGGTTGACGGAATTGATATGGAATGCCAAACTGATCACCTGTTTTTGCAAGGTGATTGACCAGTCTGGGGTCTGCCAGGGTTGAGGAATCGGCGATATAGATGGCGGGACCGGCATCCAGGCGGGTATTGTAGCGGGTATTTTCGCTATCATCCCACATGGGCATATCCATCGCCGGGGTTGAGTCCACCACGATTGCCAGGTCCGGATTGAAGGCGTAGCCTGCAACGCGGGCACCGCGTAATCCAACTTCCTCCTGCACGGTGAATGCCAGCAACATTTCAATGTTCACTGGGGCGTGTTTCAGAAGTTCGATCAGAATTGCCACACCCAGCCGGTCATCCATTGCCTTGCCAACCAGTGAAGGACCCACCTGGTGAAACTGGGTTGCAAACGTGGCGCGGTCACCCGGCTTTACCTTTTTTCCATTCTCGGGACCAACATCGATGCGCAAGGTGTCCAGGGGGATCGGACGGACTGTCTCATCGGATTCCTGTAGATGGATGGGCTTGGCACCAATGACACCCGGGATATGTTTTTTCCCAACCAGGACTGACTTGCCAGGCAGCTGGCGAATATCAATTCCGCCGACCAGTTGGAATTGGAACAACCCGTTGTCATCATCCTGCACGATCATGAAACCAATTTCATCCATGTGGGCGGCAAGCATCACACGCAGGGGATTATCCACCCGGGCTTTTTTAACCGCCAGTACGTTACCGAGGGCATCCACTTTACATTCATCCGCCAGAGGTTGGACCTGTTCCAGGACGATTTTCCGTACTTCACCCTCGTCACCGGATACGGCTGTTGCGTTGGAGAGGCGCTCCACTAGGGCAATTTGCTCCACACCAATTTCAGGGAGGGGCATGGGGGTAAATTCAGTCATTGGTATCCTCCCAAGTGATTGTATTTACATCTTCAATAGTCAAGCCGGCTATGACCTGAGCCAGCAGATGACCCGCGCGTTCGATATCCTTCATGGATACAATTTCCACCGGAGTATGCATGTATCGAAGTGGAATCCCTACCACCATCGATGGAATTCCTTCTGCCACAATTTGCATGGCATATGCATCCGTACCGGAGTGGCGTGGCATGACTTCAACCTGGTGGGGGATATCCAGCTTTTCGGCGGTTGTTTTAAAACGTTTGTGTACTGCCGGGTGAATATTCGGTCCATAACCAAGTGTGGGACCTTTTCCCAGATTGAAGGTGCGCCAATCGCTGGCTCCAGGACCTCTGGCAAAGGTGACATCAATTGCCACGGCAATGTTTGGACGGATGATGAAGGGGGATGTGAGACCACCACCGAGTGTTTCCTCCTCCTGGGCAGTGGCAACTGCCCACACATCCCATTCATGACGGATGTGTTGCAGCTCCATCAGGCAGGCGGTGATGACAGCCACCGATGCGCGATTATCCTGGCTGTGACCGCACAAGGCATCATCAGTCAGGTTGACTGGCGGGTTGGCAAAGGAAATTAAGTTGCCAACTTGAACCAGTTTTGAGACCTCATCCGGCAGCAGACCGGTATCCACCAGCAAATCACTCATCGGCAGGGGTTTGCCATTGTTTTGCGGTTTGATCAGCCGGTCGGATGGTTGGACAATGATGGCGGGCAAATCCTGCACACCATGAACCGTGACCGGTTGACCAGGCAGGATGCGCGGATCTAGTCCTCCAATTTCGGTGAAGCGCAGGAAACCATCCTTGATTCCGGTCACCATCAATCCAATGGCATCCATATGGGCAGCCAGAAGAATACGGGGACGGGGTTCCGCACCCTGACCATGCCGTAGGGCATGCAGACTTCCCAGTGGACTTGTACTGATATCATCTGTAAGCGGGCGCCATGCATCAGCAATGACCTGCCGTACAGGTGATTCATTGCCCGATAAACCGGGCAGGGAAAGCAATTGTTTTAAAAATGGGACAAGCTCAAGTGTCATATGATTTTATCCATGTTTAAGGATGTGGTTGTACACCCTGGGTTTCTGTAGGCTCCAATGTGAAGGTTGGAGTGGGTGGTACGGGGGTGTTTGTGGGAGAAGGCAATGATGTTTCTGTGATGGTTGGACTGGCTGTATGGCTCCTTGTTGGGGTGTGAAATGGTGTAAGAGTTAGTGAAGCTGTGACTGTACAGGTAACGGTTGCGGTTTGGGTACCGGTTGGATATTGCCATGGCGTAATGGTGGCGGGCAGAGTTTCCATCAGGGGGGGTGTGGCTGAAATGGGCAGGGTTGCGGTTATGTTTTCCGATGCTTTCCGGATTTCCTTGCCCACCTGTAAAACAATCAATCCCAGGCAGTAACATGGGATGGTTGCCAGGATGATGATGAGAAGGGTTGTACGGATACGGCTTCTTTGAGTGGCACGAAGGTTCATCGGAGATACCTTAAGTGACTATGATCATATCACGCGCAGGATTTACTGACAAGCAGGAAAGGAAGCGTGGTTGTTTATGCAGACCATTCATAAATGACAGGATCAGGTTGATTTTTGAGGAAGTGTAAAACTGAAGACAGTTCCTTCGCCTGGTTTACCGGTACTGGAGACATCCACATTCCCGCCCAATCTGTTCACAATCCGCTGCACGATGGACAAGCCAAATCCATGCCCCCGCCGCGATGCGTTTTGAATGGAGCCGAATGCTGTAAACAACCGGGATTGATCCTCCGGTTTGATGCCGTCACCATTATCCCGGATGGAAAAACGAACCCGATTGTCAGAAATCAATTCAGCTGAAATGTCGATGGTGGCAGGAGAACCGCCATAGTGAATGGCGTTCGATATGAGGTTTTCCCAGACTTCTTCAAGCCAGGGAGCATACCCACAGGCTTCCGGGAATGACTCGGGAAGGTGAATGACTGGCTGCTGTTCCTTAATCATTGCATCCAATCTCTTTAATGCCAGATTGATGATGGATTTCATATCAACTACCTGTGGAGAGAAATCCTGACTCCGGACGGATGCAAGCAGGAGGAGCTCATCAATGATATTACCCATACTCTGACAGGTATTCAATATGATTTGAACATGATCAAATTGATCTTTACGATCCGGCGGCAGAGTCCGCTGAAGGATTTGAGCAGAGAGTGACATGGTATGGAGTGGATTTTTTAAGTCATGCGCCACAGTATGAGCAAATGCTTCCAGTTCATTAATCAATTGATCACGTTCCTGGATGTTCTCTCGCAGTTCAATGTTCACTTCCGACAGAGTCTGTTCGGCGCGGGTACGTTCAGCGATTTCACGCTGGAGTGCAATATTGCGATATTCCTGAATTTCGGCCTCCCTCCGTGCCAGCTCCACCTGGTAGCTGATTTCATAATTGCGAATGCGGCGGTGGGTTTGCTCGCTGTATACATTTTCCTTGAGCGCATGGAAACGTTCAAAATGATGAAGCGACTCTTCCCAAAGTCCCTGTTTTTTGTAAATATCAGCCAGGGCATGGTGGCAGGCATACTGGTTTTGGAGTACTTTTAATTCTTCAGCAATGCCCAACGCCTGTTGAAAGGCAGCCTCGGCAGCATTTTCCCGGTCCTGTTGAAGGTGAATGGACCCCACCTTGATGAGAGCTTCCATGACCAGCCGTGGATGGGCGAGAGTGTATGCGATTTGCAGGGCGTCATTGTAA
>CALMHE010000537.1 GCA_937863865.1 uncultured Anaerolineaceae bacterium
CTTTTGGGGTTAACGGATCCCGCCGTTCTTCTTACAGCAATGTGCTCCTGCGAAGAAAACCTGCCTTCCTTTTTTAAGGAGGAAAGCTGCCGGGGAGGACTCTGGCGTCGCGTCTGCCTGCTCGCACCATCCGCAGACTCTCTTGAAGACCAGACGACAGTTGTTCCCGGGCTGGTTGTGATTTTTATTATAAGCCGCCCACCCGATATGTCAAGCATTTTAAAACAGGCGTGGATGTTCATCTGCCAGGCTTTGTTCATAACCTTGGTCAGCCGGCAGGCCGCGTTGCCTTGCAGCTGCTTGTGCCAGCCGCTCGCAGCGTTCCTTTTCAGGTGTATCCGCATGCCCTTCCATCCAGTTCAATTCAACATGGTGCATTCCGCAGAGATCCAACAGGCGCTGCCATAAATCAGGGTTCATGGCTTTACCGCGTTTTTGGCGTTTCCAGTTGCGGGCGCGCCATTGTTCCGCCCAGCCCTGTTGAATTGCATCAACCAGGTAGCGCGAATCGGTATAAATTTGGACGCGGCAGGGTTTCTTCAGTAATTCCAATCCGACGATCGCAGCTGTCAGTTCCATGCGGTTGTTGGTTGTCTGACGAAATCCACCGGATAGTTCCTTCCTGACCCGTCCATGTTTCAATACAATTCCATATCCGCCGGGTCCCGGGTTGCCAATACAGGCGCCGTCGGTATAAATGATTACTTCCTGTAATTCATCAGTCATAAAGGAAATTATACCGTTAACAAAATTCCCCGCTGGATTGTGATGAAATCCGGCGGGGATCAGGAAAAAAATGAGACTTCATACAACCGGAGGTTGGGGAGTCTGCGCAGGGGATGGAACAATTTCAGGCTCGATGGGCATAATAATCCAGAGAATTAGGTAAATCAACAAGCCATGTCCACCCAGGATAAATAGCAGGATGAAAATCAAGCGGATGACAGTGGGATCAATTTTCAGGTATTCTCCCAGACCTGCACACACACCGCCAATCATCTGATTTGACCGCGAACGGGTTAATTTTCGACCTTCCATGGTTGATGCTCCTTTTGAATTTATATACGTTGGTTTGGTTGAAGGGTTGCAAACATCATGAACAATGATCATAATTAAATTAATGCATATGTAATATTACTTATACAAATATTGACATATTGTAAATAAATGGTAAAATAATTACATAAACATAAGGTGACATTAAATATAATCCACCTGAAAAGGAGAAAATATGAACCAATTGTTGACCAAGTGTCCAGCCTGCAGTGGAGAATTACTTGTCACTAAACTTTACTGTCCCCAGTGTGACACCTCGGTGGAAGGTCATTTTTCCACCATAGCCAATCCCTTCTCACCACTCACTCCTGAACAAATCAACTTTGTCCTCACCTTTGTGCGTTGTGAAGGGCGCTTTAATCGTATGGAAGAGGAATTGGATCTCTCCTATCCGACTTTACGCAACCGGCTTTATGAGATCATCCGCGCCCTGGGTTATGAGCCTGGCAAGGATGAAACCCCTGTCCGCCTCAGCAACGATGAACGCATGGCAATCCTTGACGAAGTTGCACAGGGAACATTAACGTTGGCGGAAGCCCAGCGTCGGCTGCTTGGCAAAAAAGAAGAAATTATTGAAAAATCGTAAAGGAGGATCCAGATGGCAGTGAATAGTGAAGAACGATTAAAAATTTTAAAAATGGTGCAGGACGGACGCATCACGGCAGATGAAGCCACCCAGCTTCTCGAAGCATTGGAACAGTCCCGTTCCACTCCGGGTCAACCAGTCATGCCAACTGAACCTTCTGTAATTTCCAGGAGTTCCGGTCGCTGGTTGCGTGTGCGTGTCACCGATACGGACACGGGCAAAACCCGTGTCAATATCCGCCTTCCCCTTTCCGTTGTGGAGTCCGGATTGAAAATGGGGATGCGTTTTGCTCCCGAGATTCAGGACATGGATCCGAATCAATTGATTGGATTTATCCGTTCCGGTGAAGTGGGTAAGATGGTGGATGTTTTCGATGATGAAGACGGGGAACATGTCGAAGTCTTTATCGAGTAACCCAAAAGAACCGATACCATGGAAACAACCGACTGGAAACGTCCATTTTTCCTGGTCTGGACAGGTCAGGCTTTTTCGTTGCTGGGCAGTTCTCTTGTCCAGTTTGCCCTCATCTGGTGGCTGACACAGTTAACCGGTTCAGCAGCCATACTGGCAACCGCCACCCTGGTTGCCATTTTGCCATCCATTTTTCTGGGACCTTTTGCCGGCGCCCTCGTGGACCGCTGGAGCCGGCGGTGGGTAATGATAATTTCGGACGCCTGTGTAGCATTGGCGACACTGGTGTTGGTGTTTCTCTTCTGGCTGAAAGTCATCCAACCCTGGCATGTTTTTGTAATCCTGTTTATCCGCTCGCTGACTGGCGTTTTTCAAGGTCCAGCCATGCTCGCCTCGACATCCTTGATGGTCCCGGAGGAACATCTTTCCCGCATTACGGGTCTGAATCAGGCACTGCGGGGTTTGATGGGTATTGCGGCGCCCCCGCTGGGAGCGTTGCTTCTCCAACTGCTTCCCATGTTTGGGGTTCTCTCTGTGGATATTGTCACAGCATTGATCGCCATCGTCCCCCTGTTTTTCGTTCCCATTCCACAACCCGGGAGTGGCAAGGCGGTCACTGTCACCCCACGTACTATCCTTCAGGATGTTCAAAGTGGTTTGAAGTATGTGGCTTCTTGGCCGGGATTACTGGGCATCATCCTGCTGGCGATGGTACTCAACTTTCTGTTTGCCCCCACCGGCAGTTTTATTCCCCTCCTTGTTACTGAACACTTCAAAGGAACCGCCTGGCACCTGAGTGGTCTGGAATCTGTCATGGGTGTGGGCATTATCATTGGCGGGCTGGGTTTGGGTGCCTGGGGTGGATTTAAAAAACGGATTCTTACCTCCCTGGTTGGCATTATCGGGATGTGCTTTGGCATCATCCTGACATCAGCAGCGACAGCGGATAAGTTTTGGATTGCCCTGGTGGCAATGGGGATTGTTGGCTTGATGAGCCCGATTGCCAATGGTCCTTTGACAGCCATCATCCAGGCACGGGTTGCCCCGGAAATGCAGGGCAGGGTGAT
The DNA here is from genome assembly GCA_937863865.1 of uncultured Anaerolineaceae bacterium. Taxonomy (GTDB): domain Bacteria; phylum Chloroflexota; class Anaerolineae; order Anaerolineales; family Anaerolineaceae; genus CALMHE01. The sequence goes on from CALMHE010000537.1 coordinate 3,121, forward strand.
TACAGTATTGGACAGCGGTGCAACCGCCATGATGCCCATCAGCCTGGCGCTGGCGGCACCCATTGCTGAATTCTTTGGTGTACGCACCTGGTTTATCGTCAGCGGCAGTCTCTGCGCACTGATAGCGGCGGCTGCATTCTTCATTAAGCCCATCATGAGGGTGGAGGAAAATGGCAGCGGTGTCTCTGAAGGCGTTGCCGGGGTTTCAGTCACGGGATCCATCACCCATCAATCATAAACATCAATAAACATTTGATTCCCAACCCAAAAAAAGACCACTGCCAGACCCATGGCAGTGGTTTTCAATTCGACGTATGCTGACTTATTTCACTTATAAGAATAAAATCAGGATCACCTGTGCCAGCAGGATTTTTGTTATCATCGCCACGGGATATACCGTGGCATAACCTATATTGGGCAACTCATTATGGGTCTGTTCCTGGGCAAACCCCAGGACTGTCGGCTGAGTTTGTAAACCTGCCAGGATGCCCGTCAATAAACCCATGGGGATTTTCAGAACTTTGTAACCCACCCAGAGTGTGGTAAATGCAGTGACACAGGTGATGATGGTACCCGCCAGGAAGAGCGCCGGACCATTGCCTGTCTGTAGAGTGCTATAAAAAGCATAACCGGAGCGGGTTCCCACGCCGGCAAGGAACATGATCAACCCAATTTGACGCAATGCCAGGTTGGCGCTGTAGGGGATTTGCCACACAACCGACCCGGTTCGACCCTGGGCACCCAAAATCAATGCAACAATCAAGGGACCGCCAGCAATGCCCAGCTTCAGGGTTATTCCCCCCGGCAGGGGAATGGGCAGCATACCCAGCAGGAGACCCAGCCCAAGACCCAGGCTGAAGGTCAGTACGTCAATCTCACT